>JAGVKP010000073.1 GCA_020050475.1 Candidatus Babeliales bacterium | reverse complement strand
GGGACTTTTTACCGCAGCAAGGATATCGGCGCGCAGTTCCATAAAATGAGATAACATATGGCACAGTGGTTCTTGGACCTCTTGTGCGATTGATCGTTCGCGCAGTAGCAATCTAAATGCCCAAAGGATGAGCCCGTCTCCTTGCTGGGCATGAATAAGCTCGTGAGCAATAATCCAATCAAAAAGGGGATCGTTTTCCTGAGAATCCGTACACAAAAGATTGATGCCTGTTTGGTCAATATAAATAGTTGAGCGAATCGTAAAGGCAAAATGGGCATCAGATGAACCCTCAAAGCATACGGCCGTCATCCCAAAATCGTCCGCCACACGACGTGCTTTGGCCACAAGCTCTTGTGAAAGAGGGTATCGATCGTTCGGTCGATACACGCAGGGCATTTTTTCAAGCAATGCCGCTTTTTTCATGCAATTATCGAGGCATAGTGATGTCTGGGCTTCGATCGTTTGCCACATCAACTTTTCGTAGTGCGCAAGATACGCAGTAGGGGTTGTTTCAGAAAGATTGAAATCAGGGATGCGAAAACTTAAAAGATGACTTGAAAAGCATACCAAAAAGACGTAAAAATAGCGCCAGCTCATCAACATACGAGAAACTCCACTCATTTATGATAGTGGATTAGCTCGCGATGTCAATTACCGTCATGGTATTGGTTGACCGTGGTTGAAAAAAAGAGCCCCTTTTTTCAACCCTCGCAAGGAGAGTGTCAAAAGGGGCAAATTCTAAAGCTAGCTAAAAGCTAGGCGAAATTAATATTCGCTAACTTTAGCACCTTCATGCAACAATGCACCCGTATTACCGTCTATACGTGGAGCTTCAGTCGCGCAAGAAGAAGGACATTCCCAAGAATAGCTAACGTGCTTAGTTCTGATAGCAGGTTCTTCAACACGTACGTAACGAACGCAACATGGTGGAACTGGACATGCTTCTTCAAGTACTTTCTCTTTGCAGCACTTTGCAACTTTGGTTGGGCAAGTATTGCAAGATTTATAATGACGTGCATCAGCTGACATTGCAAACAATGCAACGAAAGCAACTGCAGCTAGTAAGAGCTTCTTCATGTGCTCTCCTTTAACTAAAGGGTTGTTATTGCTTCGTGCGTAGAACCCATTTCTACGCTTCTATCTCTATTTTCTTACAAATAGAAAATAAAATGCAATAAACAATCGCTTAATAATTGCAGCCAGAGAACTATTTTATAGAAAAATACGGCAGATCGCTTTTGAGGATAAAAAAGGCCCGACCAAACGGCCGAGCCTATAAAAAATGTCTTGCCAGGAAGGTAAAGAGAATTTAGATAAAGGTAAATCCGCCTTTTACCCATACTCCCCATTGATCGAGCGCGCGGCCGGCGCTGGCAGAAAACTCAACCTCGCCGCCGATACCTAGATAGGGTAGATAGTCGCAATTTTGCCAGGTATAGCCAAGGTGTGTGAAGAATTTATGTGAATAGCACCCTGGGTGGGCTGCTGAATCAAGATCGATGCTATCATTGGTTATGGTAATTGGCGTTGCGCCATCCGAAATAGCAGGCAGGAAGGTGCCATTTACCGTTGTTAGGCTTTGCGTCTGATTAATGGTTGCCCCAGCAGTGAGGGTAGAGCCCTGTATGCCGAAGGTATTTACCGGAATATCTTCTGTCAGCGAAATTTTATCTTTGCTAATACCCCACACATTATAGCCAAGGTCCAGCGTCCAGCAGTTGCGCTGGTAATCAAACATAAGCGCTGCGTCACCATGGACATCATTTTCTACACGGCACTCAAGGGTGGTAATGTTAGGCCCAAACAGTATCTCTTGCTGGTATACTCCGGCAGAAAACCGTTTGAAAAGAAGATATCTGCTACCGATACCATTATTTTTCAGATCAAAGGTGCGACGTTGGCGACCTTTAAAGACGTGAAAAACGTTTCCTTCAAAAAATACGGCAAATGATTGGTCGCAGCCATTATTCCACAGTTCATAATGTGCATTGATGCCGGCACCAAGCTCTACGTGATGGCCATTGCCGACGATCGGTTCAAAGAGATATTCGCCACGCGGTCTATTGCCGGTTGGTGCAATGAGTGCTGTTTGAATACTGAAATGACTGCAGTCAGATTTGAAAAAAGTATACCCAAGAATAAAGGTCAAATCAGCGACGCCTGCTTTGGTTCGCTTACCATCAACTTTTGCAAAATTAAGCCCTTGGCGGATATCAGGAAGTGCCGCATCAGTGATCTCTCCTTTCCATGCTTGGATTATCGAAAAGAGTGGAGATGGTTGTATTGCCGGATTGCCGAACGTATTTGCTGGAAAACCGACTGAGCCAGTGTTGGTTACCACTTCGGTTAAGCGAAGATCCCAACTTGTCCAGTTGAATGGTACATCGACGCGCACATACAATCCGCACAGCAGCTCATCAAGCCCGAGATAGAGATTCATGTCAAAAATAAAATTACGCACGAGCGGGCTTGCGCGTACTGATCCGATAAAATCGGGATTTAAAAAAAAGTTTTGCGCAAATACATCAGTATCGGCGCCAGCCGGATTAGGAATGCCAACTGAGGTGGTACGCGCTGGGCCGAACACCATGGTGTCGGTGCCATTGAAAAAAAGAAATTCGGCTACTTGCTTACTGCGAAAACTCTGGCTGTATTCTGGTGTGAATGAGATACTTCCATTTAAGCATTCGGTGTCAGGCAGATACAAATGATATGCTTGACCAGCCATCCAGCGTGCTTGGTTAGAGCCTTGCGAACGCCCTCGATAAAACGATTTACCAAAGACTGTTGTGTCGGCGCACATTGGTGCGGTGCATAATGCAGCTGCTATCATTGCTGCAATCGCACGTGATTGATTCATAACGTCTCCTTTTTGTTATGTAATATTCGCTCCAACGCTACTATATATACCGTTATTCGTCAATTTGCATTCTGCCCATCTATCGACGCGATGCATCATCTTTTTTATACTGTGACGACATCTGGTAAGGAAATTATCATGACATTAGTTATTCTTTATGCGTATATTTTTCTTTCAGTGATTCTGGAGATGTTGCCTATTAGCAGCTCATCGCATCTCTTTTTTTTTATTGAATTTCTCAAAAAAAATTATCAATTTGTGCCGGACGAATCGTTAGTAGCTGCGTTTGATTTTTTAGTCCATGGTATTACCTTGTCTGTGCTTGCGTTTTTTTTAAAAAGCGTCTTTGGCTGTTGGCGCGTAAAATATGCCGGAACGAAAAATGGGCTGCCCGTTTTACTGCACGCGGGTTTATTGTTGAGTCGGTGACGCTTCTTTTTTTTATTCTCTTTCATCGTGCCGTGCCGACGCAAAAGCTTCTGTGTATTGGTTTTGCAATGACAACATTTTTTTTGCTTATTGATCGGTGGTTGCCTGCAGAAAAAAAACGCAGGTGGGTATGGTATGAACCTTTGTTGATTGGATGTGCTCAGGGGATAGCATTTTTACCCGGTGTCTCGCGGCTGGCGATTACCTACGGTGCCGCACGCGTGCTTTCTTTTTCGCCGCGGCATGCATTTGAATTTTCTTTTTTAATTGAGGCGCCCATAAGCGCGGCGGCATTTTTCAAAGGTTTGTATGATCTTTATCAGCTCGGGATGCTTAATCTCTTGAACTTGCCTATCTGCTTGATTATGGTGATAGCAGGTATAGCAGCACATTTTATTTTATCACGCTGTTATGCTCTTGCGTTGACCGGATGGTGGTATCTGTTTGCATGCTATACCGCATTATTAACGGCAGCATTACTCATTTTTTAAAAAAAGGGGCGGCGATGAAAAAAGGGGTACTTTATTATTTGTACGCGCAATCATGGCGTGTTCGCTTTACCGTGCTTATGGTATGGGTTTTTGCCTGCTGGCTGGCAATAGGCCTGTTAACGTATCATCGATCAGATAGTTCACTCTGGTTTTATTATGATGGGCCAACAGTCATTGATAACAAAGCTGGTACCTGGGGAGCACAGACAGCCGCCTTACTTTTTTTTCTTTTTGGTATGGCAGCAGTCTGGATGGTCCCGTTTCTTTTTTTAGTTGGATACCAGATTCTTTATTACGGTTCCCTACGGCAGATTTATGATCAATGCATAGGATGGATGGTGCTCTTAGTGAGCTCATGCTCATTGGGTGCATGGTACCAAATAGTAGCGGTGGTAACCGGTTTTGTGCCGGGCGGTGCGTTAGGATCTGCGATAGTCAAACTCAGTTCGCCAATCGATTCATTGCTGGTGGGTCTTGCGCTCCATGCACTTTTTTTTATTGCGTTGGTAGTTGCGACGCGTGGCTATGTTTTGTATGCGCTCGTAAAAATGGGACGTATGGTGCGGCGTCTTGTGCCGATTTTTTTTCATATGATCAGATACGGTTGGTATTTCTTGGTTGCAATTGGAGCGAAATTTTTCAGGGTGATGAGATGGTGTGTACAGGGATTATTATTTCCGGATGATCGCCTTGCATTAACATCCAGTGAACTGACCGAAGAAACCACTCAGCTTGCCATACCGGAACTACCTACCCTTCGTCCGCGGTCAGTTATCAAGCCGTACGATCAAGTACCGCATGAAATCGTGAGCAATAAAGATCCCGGATCGCAAGATCATGGTTATCAACTGCCGCCAAAATCGCTTTTTGTCGCGCGTGAATTTTCAAAAGATGAACTGGGTAATCAGACAAAAAGGCATGAGCAACTGGCTGCGATATTAGAAGAAAAATTAGGGCGCTTTGGTATTCAAGGCTCAGTGGTTTCCATCAAGGCCGGCCCGGTGGTGACGCTTTTTGAATATCAACCATCGATCGATACGAAAGTGAGTAAAATTTTAGCTTTAGAAGATGATTTGGCTCTTGCTTTACAAGCAGTTGCAATCAGAATTATTGCACCAATACCGGGGCGGTCGGTTGTTGGCTTTGAGGTTGCCAACCAGGTTCGGCTTCCGGTCTACTTTAGTACGCTTGCGCTCAGTTCTGAATGGCAATCAACCAAAGCCTTAGTGCCGCTCATTTTGGGTGTCGATACCAGTGGTGCAAAAATTATTGTTGATTTGGCGGCGATGCCACATCTTTTAATTGCGGGCGCTACCGGCTCGGGAAAATCAGTTGCACTCAATGCAATGATTATGAGTCTTTTGCTCAAAAAAACCCCTGAGCAATTACGGCTCATCCTAATTGATCCTAAACGAATTGAATTTGCGCTGTATGCAGATATAGCACATCTTTTAATGCCGATTGTTGATGATGCACAGTCTGCCGGTGCCGTTTTGCGCTGGGCCGTCAGCGAGATGGAGCGCCGTTATGAACTTTTGGCTACTCATGGTGTGCGTAATTTATACGATTACGAAAAGTTGTATGTCAAAACTCCAGAACTAGAGCGACTACCGTTTATTGTCATTATTATTGATGAGCTTTCTGATCTGATGATGACAGCCGGCAAAGAGGTGGAGATGCGTATTGCGCGGCTTGCGCAAATGGCGCGCGCTGCCGGTATTCATTTAATAGTTGCGACGCAAAGACCATCAGTAGATGTCATAACCGGCATCATTAAAGTTAATTTCCCGACGCGCATTGCATTCAAAGTTTCTTCAAAAGTTGATTCGCGCATTATTCTTGATACGCCAGGAGCTGACAAGCTCATCGGTAAGGGAGACATGCTCTATCTTGATGCTGCATCGCAGATGGTGCGGGTTCATGGTGCGTACATCAGTGATGACGAACGGATTGCGATCGTCAATTTTATTCGCGAGCAACGCAGTCCGGATTACCATCTTCTTGAAGTTGCTGAGCAACCGGATGAAGAGTTGCAAGAAAATGATTATCAACTGTATAAGGACGTCTTAGCTTTTTTAAAATCGATTGATGACGTTTCGATTTCTTTGGTACAAAGAAAATTTAGAATAGGTTACAATCGCGCAGCGCGCATTATCGAAAAGCTTGAGCAGCAGGGGCATATTATGAGTTGTGAAGGAGGAAAAACGCGTAAAGTTGTTCGCTGATGGGATCAATTTGATCGTTTCTTTCTTGACAATTGTGTAAAAAAAAGCCAATTTTGCAACGAACAAAAAAAATATTTTTTTAAAAAAGTGCAAAGAAGGCGGAGATGCTTCAATGGCAATCAGTGCAGATTTCATAAAAAAAATTATTCCCGAATGTTCTTTTCCTTTTGCTTCATTGAGCGGTGATTTTAACTGTTCGGTCGATAGTAGAACCGTTAAAAAAGATGAGATTTTTGTTGCGTTATCAGGGGCGCATGTCGATGGACATGATTTTATTGCTGACGCATTTGCGCGCGGTGCACGCGGTTGTATTATTGCAGCAGACAAAAAAAATGTTCTGGCAAAAATTGATCAAGCGATTCTGAAAAATAAGATGGTGCTCGTGGTTCCAGATACGCGTCAAGCGCTTATTGATCTTGCGCGGGCATGGCGCGCACAATTTACGGGAAATGTTGTCGGTATTACTGGCTCAGTTGGCAAGACCTCAACCAAAGAGGCGGTGGCCGCTATTTTACATGAACAAGGAATCAACTACTTGGCAACTGAGGGAACTCAAAATACGGTAATTGGTATTTCACTAGCGCTTTTGCGTCTCAAGCCTTCACACGCGGTGGCGGTATTGGAACTTGGGATTTCAAAACGGGGTGAAATGGCTCGGCTGGTAGATCTTGCCCGTCCTACCATTGCGGTTATTACCGCTATTGGCCACAGCCATATGGAGGGACTTGGTTCACTCAATGATATTGCGGTTGAAAAGCGCGATATATTTAAATATTTCAAATCAGATAGCATCGGCATTATTAATGGTGACCAACCACTTTTAGCTGCAGTAGCGTACCACCATCCGGTGATTAAATTTGGCTCCAAAACTACTAATCAGATTCAGGCGCGCAAAATTCAGCTCGGGAGTGATCAGAGTACTTTTATCTTAAAACTGTATGGTACCAAGTATAAGATCACGCTCGCGACCAACCATAAAGGATCCGTTTTCAACGTTTTGGCAGCGTGCGCAGTCGCTCATCTGCTTGCGCTACCGGTTGCAGCGACGCTTGCGTCAGTCCAAAAAATTACGCCGGTTGCTGGACGATTTGAGCGTAGACCATTAAGAGTTGGTAAGGGTATGCTCATTAATGATTGTTATAACGCAAGTCCTGAAAGCGTTAAAGCAGCACTTGCAGCCTTTCAAAACGTTTCGACGAATGCGCATAAGATTGCGGTATTGGGAGATATGCTTGAGTTAGGGGTAAATAGCCCTTTTTGGCATCGTCAAATTGGCAGATTTCTGCGCAAGGCACCTTCCATACGCGATGTCATTTTGGTAGGGTCCCACGTTGAATGGACCAGAAAGACGGCGCCATTGGGTGTCAAGATTGATCTGGTACCAAGCTGGAAAGAGGCGGTCGAAAAATTAAAGGAGCGTTTATCTGAAGAATCGTGTATCCTCGTAAAAGGATCGCGCTCGTTAGCGCTGGATAACTTAGTTCGTGAATTTGCCTAATGGATACTAACCAAAAACCATATCATATACCGGTTTTACTTGAAGAGGTTGTCGAGTTTCTTGCGCTCAAACCTGGTGGCTTCTATGTCGACTGCACCTTTGGCGGTGGCGGGCATACGCGCGCTCTCCTTGAGCGTGAGCCACAATGCTCAGTCGTAGCACTTGATTGGGATACGGTCGCTCTTGAGAAAAATGGTGAACCGCTGAAAGAGATCTATGGCGAGCGATTAACGCTGCTTTGGGGAAACTTTTCTCAAGTTGACAAGCATTTAAAGAAAAACGGGTTTGATCTGGTTGATGGGGTTCTGGCTGATTTTGGTACTTCACAGTATCAGATTTTCGAGCGGCCTGGATTTTCGTTTACCTATGATTCACCGCTTGATATGCGCATGTCACCAGCGCATCAAAAAACGACCGCCGGAGAAGTGGTTAATAAGGCGACAGAAGATACACTGTATGAAATTTTTACGTACTTGGGTCAAGAGCGCTATGCGCGAAAAATAGCACGCGCACTCGTTGGAGAGCGGGTCGACAGGCCGATACGGACTACCGGCCAGTTGGCACGATTAGTTGAAGGGGTGGTTGGCGGTAAGGGTGGTCGCCGCATTCATCCGGCCACGCAAATTTTTCAGGCACTGCGGATGTATGTCAATAAAGAGCTTGAAAATATTAACGGATTTCTTGCAGCTGCTGTTCGGGTATTGAAGCCCGGTGGGCGTCTTGTGTGTATCAGTTTTCATTCACTTGAAGATCGAATCGTCAAGCAGTTTTTTAATCAACAAAAGCTCCATGGATTTAAGGTTGTTACCGAAAAAGTAGTAGTTCCAACTCAGGAGGAAATAGCACAAAATCCTGCCAGTCGATCAGCAAAATTACGCGTCCTTGAAAAATGCGTTTAGTGAGTGGAAAAACCGGCAAATTTATTTGACAAAACGGCATGTGGACGGTAGATTATGCTCAGTTGGTGTTGAAGAATAAACCCAGTGGAGAGGGTAACCTGATATATCCCTAAGGACGGTCAGATGAAGATAACTGAAGTTAAGGTTTTTCCATCACAGGAAAGTGGCAGGCTTAAGGCGTATGCGACGATCGTTTTTGATAACGACTTTATCGTCAGGGATCTGAAAGTGATTGAGGGAAACAAGGGGTTGTTTGTATCAATGCCTTCACGACGAAAAAAGGATGGGTCTTTTCGTGATATCGTTCATCCGCTGAACTCAGATACGCGGACGATGATAGAAAATTCGGTCATTGCCGAATACGATAATGTGATAAAGCTACAGACAAATCATATATAAATTTGATGGGGCGTAGCCAAGTGGTAAGGCACCAGGTTTTGGTCCTGGCATTCGTAGGTTCGAATCCTTCCGCCCCAGCCATACT
>JAGVKP010000117.1 GCA_020050475.1 Candidatus Babeliales bacterium | reverse complement strand
CTGCCAGGCATCATGCGCCTGCTGAAAATATTTTTTGCCAACAGCTCCTGCTTGCTGTGAATATGCGCGTGCTTCTTTCATATCACCCCGAGCAACCGCCTTGATACATGATGAAAGAGCTTGCAGCTGCGGGTTGGCTCGCAGCTCGGCAAGGGGTCGCTGGCGCATGCGCTGCGCAGCAAGCTGCGTTTTCATCAGCGCAATGCGCGCGCCATGCGGCACTTTGCCCATCCGCGACGTCTGATGATAATCGATAATTGATCTGCTTGATGCATCACCCAAAAGGGTTTGCGCTGCTAAATACGTATCGTGATCAAGATGGCTCCGCAAAAAAGAATCAAGCGTCAGCCCAAGCAGCTCATTGCGTTCAAGTGTTAGCTCACTTTGCTTATCAAAAAAAGAATTAGCGACCGTCTCTTGCAGATCCTGAACGGGTGAGCAATACGGATGGCTTATGCATGACGCATCAAAATGCACCAGCTGCTGCCGCGCTTCAAGAGCTTGGACGGTTTGGCCCTGTGAGCTCACGCAGAGATTGAAAAAATCTGCTACCCGGGGATCAAGTGATCGCAACTGCTGATCGATGCAAGAACTGTTAATGGTATGATGCTCATTCGTACCGAGTGGCTTGAATAAAAAGCGGGCGCATTGTTCAGCGATGACGAGTGCTGCAACCGGAGCAATGCCAAACCTCAGAGATCCTTGCGAAACGGATAAAGCAGATGAAAAGAAGCCTTGATGATTCTGGTTGCGAGACCAACTATCCTGTGATTGAATTGACGAGAATATCAAAAGGAAAAACAGTAATGCGTTCATTAATTCTTGCTTTTTTATGTTTACTTTTTTTGCGATAGCAGGAGTATACCGATACCAAGTTCGGAAGGCAAAAGTTTTATGATGCGTAGCGTAATGAGCAGCAATATCTTTTTGGTACGCAATCGCATACCCTTTTTATTTTTTGCCATGGCATGGTAGGCTGCGCATGCAATTATTTTAAAAAAGGATAAGAATGCGTTCTATAGCAATTATCAATCAAAAGGGTGGCAGCGGCAAGACAACCACGACCGTCAATTTAGCAGCAGCGCTTGCGGCCAAAAAAAAGCGTGTGCTGGTGATCGATCTTGATCCGCAAGCATCCACTTCGCATTGGTTTGGATTTGATAGTATGCAAAAAGGCATATTTGCCGCATTGGCAGAAAATGTAGCCTTAAAAACCATCATCAGCAAAACGGACAATGCGTACTTATATGTCGTGCCATCTTCTACGTGGTTAATCGGTGTTGAAAAACTACTTGCGCATGAAGTTGGGTGTGAAACAATCTTGAAGCATCAACTGGAAAAAATTTCCTCAAAAGAGTTTGACTACGTACTGATTGACTGCCCGCCGACATTGGGGGTACTTACCGTCAATGCATTATCTGCCGTACATGAAGTGATCGTTCCGGTCGAGACGCGCTTTATGGCGCTTAACGGCCTTGTACAGCTTTTGCAGACGATTGACGTTATCAAGCAGCGTTTAAATCCGCAGCTTGCAATTGCCGGGATTGTGCCGTGCCGCGTCGATATGCGCACTAAGCATTCCAAAGAGGTGATTGAGCAGTTAAAAGATACGTTTAAAGGGATGGTGTATAAAACGGCGATTCGTGAAAATATCAAACTTTCAGAAGCCTCATCTTTTGGTAAACCGATCTTTGCGTATGATGATGCGAGTAATGGCGCGCATGATTACCGTGCGTTTGCCAAAGAGGTAATCAAGCAAGAGCAAAAATAAAAAGGGAGCAGGTCATGATAAAAAAGAAAAAAACCGTCGGCAGCAATCCGCTTGAAGCGTATCTGGCTGCCACTTCGTCAGTAAAAAAAACAAGTCCGCTAGCCGAACCGCTGATTGCTGAACAGCTGAATGAAAAAAAACAGCGTATTACGATTCATCTGACGGTTGATCTTATTGAAAAGATGAAAAACGTCGTCTTTTGGGAACCGGGCATGACGCTGACCGCCTTTGCCCAAGAGGCGCTGGAAAAAGCAGTACACCAGCTTGAAAAAAAACGGGGCGAAAGCTACCCGGAACGAAAAAATCGATCGCTCAAAGGTGGCCGACCACTTGCCTAAATGAGGCGAAACCCTTACTTTTTGCATATTATCCTTGTAAAATTGAAGTTGAGGTTCAAAATTTCAAGGATAATTGATGAAAAGAAGACATTTTTTAGACAAAATAAAGAATCAGTTTCGCATTAGCCCTCAAAAATTGAAAAGCATGAATTAAGCCATTTTTTATAAGTAACGGGATTAAACGCCCTCTTTTTAATATTTTCTAATTGAAAAAAAATGCATCCCTGGTACCATGGTAAGGGAACATTAAAAATAAAGAGGTTGTTTATGAAAAAATTAGTCATTCTATTACTTACGTTTTTTGCAGTTGCCCCAGCGCAGGCTAATTGGCTCTCAGGCCTTACCGGTTGGTGCTCGGATAATATGCAAATAGTTGCCGGTGCGGGAATCATTGCCGGTGGACTTTTTGCAAATAAAATTCTCAAAGCGTATACAAAAAAAAATGGCGCACACTATATACATGTCGAAGAAGCGTACAAGAAGAATGGTCTTTACGCGGAGTATGGCTTCATATGTCATCCCCTTAGCGAAACTAAATACGAGGATAAAGCAACGTACGAGATTATTATAGATCGCAGTAGACAAAGTCTTTTTCAGCATTATTTTGCCAGTACGTACAACGGTCGTGTGCGTTTAGATCGGGACGATTCAAAAGATGTTACGTACAAAGAGTTGAAGCCTTCAGTAAGGCCATTTGTACAAGGTGCCATCATTGGCTTCGGCTTTCTTACGATGATGTTTAAAAGTCAAATGGTGAAGCCATTTGTGCAAAGTGCCTTTATCGGACTTGGATTACTCACCATGTTTAAGAACCTGTATTCACAAGGTTGAGTAGATCTGGTATAAAGGTTGTGTGGGAGAAAAAACATGACCTATCCAAGCAATTTGACAGACAAGCAATGGGAATTAATCAAGCCTCATTTTGATACAGGGAAATATGGCAAAAGCAGAAAGCATAGTCAGCGGTCTTTAATCGATGCGGTGTTTTACATCATCAAAACCGGCTGCCAGTGGTGATTTTTGCCGAAAGATTTTCCGCATTATTCTACCGTGCACACTTTTTACTGGCGCGCCAAGAAAAGAGGAACATGGGAAAAGATGATGAGAGACCTGGTTGAAAAAAGTCGTATCAAAATGGGCCGCTCTCCGCATCCGACCTGTAGCATTATCGATTCACAGAGCGTCAAAACAACTGACAAAGCTGAAAATCGAGGAATCGATGGAGGGAAAAAAAATTAAAGGTCGAAAACGTCATATTGTTACGGATACGCAAGGGCATCTGCTTCATGTCAAAGTCCATGCTGCAAACATTCATGATACCGTCGCTGGATGCAATGTTTTTCAAGAAGCAACCACGAAATACCCCACGCTTCAGGGTGTTTGTGCAGATGCTGGTTATCGTAAAACAATGGAAGAATTTGTTACGAAGTTTTTGCAAAAAACCATTCAGATTTCTGAACGTATCACGCCAGGATGGATACTTTTGCCAAAACGATGGGTTGTGGAAAGAACTTTTGCATGGTTGAATAACTGCCGACGATTATCCAAAGATTATGAAATCTCCATTAAATCAGCTGAAAACTTCGTCATGATCGCTCATTCTATGATTCTTAATTTTGGTAGTTCAAAAAAATAAAATAGTGACAGTGTGAAGAATTATTTTTTATGCTTCGTAATTTTTATTGGTATCATGGCGTCTGCGAATGCTGATTGGAGCGATTGGCTTACGCCTAAAGCGATGGTTGCTGGACTCTATACGGCCCGGCTGCTTGAACGAAAAAAATCGATCGCTTAAAGGCGGTCGCCCACTTGCTTAAATGAGAATTATCCTTGAAAATTTGAAGTCAGGGTTCAAGATTTCAAGGATAATTGATGAAAAGAGGGTGTTTTTTAGACAAAATAAAGAATCAGTTTCGCGTTCACTCAGTGGTTGTTGTGCTGGGCCCGCGAGAAACTGGAAAAGCGACCTTGGCGCG
>JAGVKP010000030.1 GCA_020050475.1 Candidatus Babeliales bacterium | reverse complement strand
CATGAAAAAATCTCCTTTTTTTGCTTTAATCTGGCTTCAAAAGGAGATTTTACTTTTTTTTCACTGCTTTTTCTAATTTAGGGATAGGCTCTTATAATGGTTCCTTTGGGTTTACATGTGTTTTTCCGCTGGGCCAAAAATAAGGGCTGGGAATGGTAAATGTGAATGAAATGAGTAGATGTAAATCATTACTTGTTAGGCGATGTATAGAAAAAGAACTACTAAAAGGCTTGATCGCAAACTATGAAAAGCTCTGGCAAAAATTAGCTGAGATACATCTCGCGTTGGCAGAATATGAAAGTAGTGGTTTGTGGCTGCCACTTCCATAGGATAAGAGTATGTCTTTTCTTTCAAGTAACCGTAAATTTAACTTGGCAGTAGGTGTCGGAATTTTTGCTTTGCTATTGGCGATTGATCGATACGGTATTCATTTATCACCGCATCAAATAGCATATGCTTCGATTGCTATCGGGTTTGGATCAGCACTTTTAAGGAAGTGGTACAGCAGCGGCTTTATATAGACGTAATAATATACACTAAAAATTACACTTATCCTGGTCCCTTGACCTGTTGGGATAGGTGTATGGGGAATATTACCTATGATACGGGGCATTTTTCTTGTATTGATTTTTTCTTTCGCAAATTCGGTGTTATGCATAAAAAATTTTGTCCTTATTTCGGCACCAGGTAGTGGGAAGGGGACTTTTTCACAATATCTGGTCGAAAAGCATGGGTACATACAAATTTGTCCAGGAGATATTTTTAGGAGAGAAATTAGAGCGCAGACGGAATTAGGTAAAAAGATCCAACCGATGGTTGATAGGGGTGATTATGTTGATGAAGATATAGTATGCAAGCTTATTTCTGATCATGTTGCAGAAATTGTTGAGCATAAAAAAGGATTCATTATTGATGGATTCCCCCGCTCTGAGGCATCATTTAATTTTTTGCATAAATATCTTGGTGAAAAGAAGCTGGATAAAGATGTTTTATTTGTACAGCTAACGGCTAGTGATGAAACGTGTGCACAGCGAATCGAAGGTCGTGTGGTCTGTTCGGGATGCTCTATGGTTTATAATGTCTTTCTGGTTAGCCCGAAAAAAGAAAATAAATGTGATAAGTGTTATGCAGAGTTATCTAGGCGAAAAGCAGATTCGTCAGATGTGGTTGAGAAAAGGCTTGTGTATTTTCATCGAAATATTCAGCCGCTTTTAGCGATGGCTAATAAATTTTATGAAGTTCGTGAAATTAACACAGAAAAACCACTTGAAGAGCTAAAGGCAGAGTATGATGACCTTCTTTCCTAATTTAAAGGTGTTCAGTCTTCGTTCTTTTTTATGGTGTTTCATAGCAATCAATCTTGGTAGCGGTGGAGATAGAATCAATGCGGCATTTGATTTTTTAGATCATAAAAATTTACAACTTGATTTATATTTAGACCTCATTCGCTATAATGCACAAGAAAAAATTGGAATACTTCCATATATCTTAAAAAAACCGAATGGTATCTATCTGGAAATTGGCACTGGTGGAGATCCCATAGCACAAATGCTATCACAAATTCCGTCTGACGCTCAAACGCTGCTGATTGCTTCTGATATTGATGAAAGCATTTTAAATGCGCTTCCGCTCAGGCACCCAGAGTTGAAACAATATATTAATTCTACCGTAGGACCAAAATTAAAATTGCAAAAACTCAATGCGATCGATATGAGTGTATTTGGGGACAGCTATCTCGATGGAATTAATGCTTCTTCGGTTCTCCATGAAATTATATCGTATGCGGGTGGCTTTAATGGAATGGAAAAATTTTTTAAAGAAGCTTTCAGGTCACTTAAGCCTGGGGGGGTATTGGTCTATCGTGACCCCGAAAATGTATGCGATAAATTTTCACTCGTTCAGGTTAGTCTCAAGAATAAGGCTATCCGATTGTTTGCTCATATTTTTCTTTATAAATTTCTTGATAAAAAAGGTAGTCTTCTTGCTCAAGGTGGCCGAAAATTTGAGCTGTATAAGCCCGAGAGTGTTATCTATCGTATCTACAGAAAAAATGAGGTGAGGCCAATCAAGTTAACCTATGAGCAATATTTGAATGTTCCATCTTATGATATCGACTTTTCTCGAAGATATGTTTTGACTTTGCCATGTGGATTATATCGTGAGTTAGCACGTCATTATATTACTTATTTGCATCAATGTAATCCGTTGTTGTTTGTAAAATTTACACCGGATGTTATTTCAGGATGCTTTGTTGCTAATTATTTAGCTCACAGCACTGTCAGTATATTCAATGATTTTCTTGTTCAAAAAAATTGGCACATTAATGAGGGTAAGATTGAGCTTAGACAAAAAAGTGAAATAGATCGACATATCGCAGCCAATCTTAAAGTGTTAGAATTTGGGGTGCCATTGTATTTTTCCTCAAAAATTAAGGAAAATCTATTACGAGAAGTGCTCAAAAAATATGGATTTGAGCCAGGAAACCATATTATTGCGCTTAATAATGGTGACTGTTTGTTAGATTATCGCGTTTTTGGCATGCTTTATGATGAAATTACTGATCAGATCTTCGATCGATTCAATAATGTAATCGAAAAAAAAGATGAGGAGCAAGCCAAATGGTTGAAACGCGAAGGTGAAGAGTTTTATTTTTATTATTCCGCTGATGAACTGATCACTAAAGTTTTGGAACTAACTTTAGCTGAAATTTCTAATGAGAGAGGTGACAGAGAACTATATGTTCTTTGTCCTCTAAGTGAGAAACACAGTAAATTTATCGATCGTCTTTGTTATACAGAACTGCTTAATGATGCTCTTGATGTACACGATAGTTTAGGTTATCCGATTGAGGTTAAAGATGGAAAACGTATTATCCATTTTGGGAAAATGCCTCTTTGCGATGCTCTTGATGTTTGCAAAAAAATAGTTCAGGAAAATCCGTTAGAATATCGGTGCCTGCAGGAAATGATTGATACGTTAGAAAAAAAGTATAAGTGTTGAAAAGGGCGAAGCAATGGCTCATGAATTGTTAGATATCGTTGATCAAGCAGATCGGGTTATTGGTCAAAAAACACGATCAGAAGTTTACAGCCAAGGGCTCTCTAATTTTAGAGTGGTTAATGCGTTTCTTATGAATGAGAATGGGCAACTGTGGATCCCGCGCAGATCGAAAAACAAGATCCTTTTTCCGCAATGCCTTGATGCAAGTATGGGTGGCCATGTGCAGGCCGGGGAGAAGTATGAACAAGCATTTTCTCGTGAAATCAGAGAGGAATTGCGCATTGATACAGCGGTGGTCCCCTATCAACTTATAGGGGTATTAACTCCCCAACAGCATAAAACTTCCGCTTTTATGCACGTTTATTTATTGAAGACCAATAATGCACCAAATTATAACACGGATGATTTTTTTGAATATTATTGGCTGACTCCGCGGGAGTTATTAGATCGGCTTGCCGCTGGGGATTCATCCAAAGATGATTTACCGCGAATAGTGCGAAATTGCTTTAACTTATTTCATAGTTGATCTTAATTACTGTTATTGGTTATAAGGCCATGAAAATCTACTACAAGCAAGAGATCATTAATTTCCTGCAGGTTTTTCTGTTCGTAAGTTTGGTGAAAGTTGGATTGCAGGTGCTGGGAACACCCTTAAGCCAGGAAGCTTCAAACAAGATTTCGTATTTCCTTTATCTTGGAAGCATACTTTATGGCCAGCATAAGCAGCGGATTTTTGCTTTTTTCTCTTTTGCTTGGCTCAAAGATTTTTATCACGATTTCAAGATAGGTAGGTACGAAAAAGAGCTGATGAGCCTTCAGCGCTTTTGGTACCAGTTTACCTCGTTTTGGCTTATGGTTCTTTTGGTGCCGCTCGTATATTGCCTTGTTGCCGGATGTATGGTTCCCGATGCGAAGCTATTTGTTTTGGTTATGGTATGCATTTCAGTCTTGAGTTCGCTGCTCTTGATCTATTGGCAAGGAGTTGTATGAAAATTTTTGTAAGCTTTTCACTTTCTGCTTTTTTGCGTAAAAGCTCCATTTAATTTACACTAAAAATAGTCTATTTTTACTTTTTTATTGCGCGGATTATCTCTCTATGGCACAAGCAGATCACTTTTATGTAACGACTCCGATTTATTATGTTACGGCAAAGCCGCATTTAGGCTCACTGTATTCGACCCTTTTGGCTGACGTCGCTGCTCGGTGGCAAAAAATACAGGGAAAGAAAACGTTTTTTCTGACCGGCACCGATGAGCATGGCCAAAAAATTGCGCAAGCAGCCCAGCAGGCTGGCAAAGATCCGCAAAGCTTTGTCGATCATTTTATTCCGGCGTACCAAAAGGTATGGCGTGAATATGACATTGCGTACGATTATTTTATGCGTACCACAGAGTATGAACACGTGCGCGCTGTGCAAAAATGGATTACGCAGTTGCTTGAAAGCGGGGATATTTATAAGTCATTTTATACCGGCTGGTACTGTACGCCGTGCGAAACGTATGTCACCGAAAAAGATGAACAGGTACAAGGCGAAGCTCATCTGTGTCCCTCCTGTGGGCGCACGACGCAATTAGTAAGCGAAGAGGCCTATTTTTTTAAGCTTTCTGCTTATCAGGATAAGCTGCTTGCTTTTTATGAGCAGCATCCGCATTTTATTACGCCGAAGGAACGCCTCAATGAAGTTATCAGTTTTGTAAAAGCCGGATTAAAAGATTTAAGTATTTCGCGTACTACCGTTTCATGGGGAATTCCATTTCCTGGTGATGAAAAGCACACGGTGTACGTGTGGGCTGACGCACTTAATAATTATATTACGGCGATCGGGTGGGGCCAACCGGGTCGGCAGGCTGTATTTGATGCGTGGTGGCCGGCCAGTTTACAGATTATGGGTAAAGATATTGTGCGGTTTCATGCCGTTTATTGGCCAGCTTTTTTAATGGCGATTGGGTTACCGTTACCAAAAAAATTACTTGTCCATGGATGGATTAAGGTGGGCGATCAAAAAATGTCTAAATCATTAGGTAATGCGATTGACCCGCAGGTGCTTTATGAGCAGTATGGTGCCGATGCGGTGCGCTATTATCTCATGCGCCATCTGGCCATTACGCAAGACTCTTCTTTTTCAGTGGCAGATCTTGAACAGGCTATTGGTTCAGAACTTGCCAACGACTTGGGAAACCTTTTGAATCGCACCCTTACGCTTGCGGAAAAAAATGGCATGATGCAGGTTGCGGCTGATCAGTTGCTTGATGGGCCAACGCTTGCATTACGCGATGAATGTTGGACGATGATTGATGAATATGCGCAGCATATGAATGATTCTTTATTTCATTTGGCACTTGCCCGATTGTGGCGATTTATTAATCAAACGAATAGCTACTTTCATGCGCGTGAACCGTGGAAACTGGCCAAGAATGATAAAAAAGCATTTGAACAGACGATTTTTGCCACCTGCCAGAGTCTTTACACCATCGCTCTTCTTTTGTGGCCGGTCATGCCAAAAAAAATGGAGCAGTTATTGGTCTCTCTTGGGGTAACGTGGCAGTTGCCGCATAACTATCTTGAGCATCTACAATCAGACCGTTGGAGTCATCATTTTATGCTACATAAATCAGAAACGCTTTTTGCAAAACCTGAACCCAAAGAAAAAGAGGCAGCGGCTGCTCCGGCAGCGCATGAGCCCTCGTATATTACGATTGACGATTTTGCCAAAGTAGAATTAGTGGTCGGAACCGTCACTGAATGCCAGCTGGTTGAAAAATCAGAAAAGCTGTATCGCTTGCAGGTTGATTTCGGGCCGCTGGGTAAACGACAAATTCTTTCCGGTGTCCGGCAATCGTATGGCGTTGATGAGCTGGTAGGAAAACAGGGAATCTTTGTGCTCAATTTAAAGCCGCGCATGATGGCCGGCTTTGAATCGCAAGGTATGTTTTTATTTGCCAAAGATGAAACCGGCAAGGCGATTATGACAACGGTTAGCAGTAATGTACCGAACGGAACGAAAGTTACGTAATGATAGATGGAGCGAGAGTAGTACGAGCAGTCCGGAAAGCATGGCAGCTTGGCCCAAGGGCGACGACGCAGGTGATCGCCGCGCGCCTTCATCAAAAATGGTACGAGCGACGATTGCGCTCATCAGCGCTTGCAGGAACGGCGGCAACTGACTGGATAGACCTTAAAAAAAAGTTTTCGGCCGCAGGTGATACGGCAGCTTTTTTTGAGCAGATACGCAATTTTCGTTTTGATGATACCCCTTTTTTTGCTGATGATTTTAATCCTACGCACATCATTGAGCAGGCAGATGAAGTCAAAAAAGGGGCGATCGAACTTTTAGGCTCCGGAAAGCGATATTTTGCGCAGATGCCGTGGCATGAAGATTTTCGCCTTTCAGCGCTTGATCCGCAGGCGGATGTGCATTTTCCACGTGCCTTTTATAAAGATATTGAAATTGGTGTCGGCATGACTGAGCATCTGCATAAAGATATCAAGGTTGCTTGGGAGCTTTCGCGCAGCATGGATCTGCCGCTTCTTGGTAAAGCGTATGCGCTTACCGGTAATCAGGAGTATGCGCAGTCGTTTGCTGCAAGGGTCAACGATTGGATAGCCTGCAATCCTTTTCTGGTGGGTCCTAATTGGGTGTGCCCGATGGATGTGGCACTGCGTGCCGTCAATTGGATTTGGGCATTTCAGTATTTTTCGCGAGCGAATACAATTGATGAATCTTTTTTAAAGCTTTTTATTTCCTCTTTGCATGATCATGCTTCTTATCTTGAGAATAACTGGGAAGTATATGATACGCGTACCTCAAATCATTATTTTTCAGACTTGGTTGGTTATTTTTATCTGTGTCTTTTTTTAAAGCCACTTTCTGCTGATTATTGCGCGCAAGCTGCCTGGTGCTGGCAAGAAATTTCCAAAGAGATTGATAAGCAGTTTTTTGACGAAGGAACTGATTACGAAGGCTCAACGGCTTATCACCGATTAATGACCGAATTAGTGTATCATACATTTATCGTTGCTCAGCAGTTTGGTTTTGGCACCACTGATGCGCAACGAGGGCATTTTGAGCGGATGTGCGGATTTATTGCATGGTGCGCGATCAATAAAGATGAAATGATTCGGGTTGGTGATGATGATTCGGGTAACGTTCTTTTGTGGGGCTTGCCAAAGCAGCATTATCAAA
Organism: Candidatus Babeliales bacterium; assembly: GCA_020050475.1. Classification (GTDB taxonomy): domain Bacteria; phylum Babelota; class Babeliae; order Babelales; family JACPOV01; genus JACPOV01. The sequence continues at coordinate 2,404 of JAGVKP010000030.1, read as the reverse complement.
ACAAACTCTGTTCGGGTAAAAAAGAATATACCAATTTTGGTATCTCGTTTTTTAAAAATAGTACGGTGCACGTTTCGCTCCGGCATCATGCGTATGCAGCGCGGCAACCCTCTGGCCATTTTCATAATGATGCAGGGAGTATTACTGTCGCAGTTCACGGTATTCCACTTATTGTCGATCCGGGGACGTATCTCTATACCCCATCAGCAATTTGGCGCAATCATTTTAGATCGACGCATGCTCATAGCGCTGTAATGGTTGACGATCAAGAACAGGTACCGCTTGATAATCGCCTCTTTGCGCTGAATCTTCCTGCGGCAAATACTGGCTGTTTGGCAGATGAGCCTGATACCTTAGCGACGATGCACGAGCTTTTTAAAGGCACTAAATTATATCGCACAATAAAAATAAATGCAGATACCATAGAGTTTATTGATGGGTGGGAGCCGACAGATGGTGATCAATTAGCGAGCAAAAAATTAACCTGGATCTTTATGCTGCATCCGGATGCAAAGGCAAAAATAGGCGACGGTGTCGTTAAGATTTATCATAAAAATAAGCTTCTGCTGACGCTCGAATCAGATCTAGAATTTCAGATAATGGAAGCTTTTTATGCGCCAGCATATGGGGTCAAACAAGAGACGCGTAAACTCGTCGCCACCAAAGTCTGTCCTGCCAATCAATCATTAAAGATAATCGCGAGAATCGCGAAATAATAAGGCCCCCTGCGATTGCAGAGGGCCTTGTAATTCATAGTACGTGTGGCGGTATACTTTTTAAATCAGTAGTAACGCCTATTTGCTTGTTTGGCCGAACCATCCAGTAGAAGAGGGGGATTCAGCACCGGTTTTTTCAGGACCAGCGAACCAATCGCGCACTGCATCCAAGTTGTTGTAGAGATATGCGGCAACAGCGGCGCCACCAGCGGCAAGTAATGCTTTTCCTAATAAGGTATTGGATGACTCTCGTATAATACCGGTTTCTACTTCACCCTTACGTGGTGAAAAGTTTTTCTTAATGATGATCGTATAATTTTTGAGTGGGTTACTGCGACGCAATAAGATATATGCTTGAAGTACTTTGCCTGTCTCTTTATTCTGTGAAAGCGAAAATCTTCCTGATCTTTCTGTACCATCTATATCATCATCCCCTTTATCTATTTTCCACTCGCGACCCTCGAACAAAACCGTTTCAGTCGACGATCCCTTTGCCCGCAGCTGCGGAGCGAGCTCATTTAGCGCGTCATCGACATCTTCGTTGGTTTGCTCTCTCATCTGACTCATTTGCTCTCTCATCTGCTCTCTCATCTGACTTAATGGAGAATTAATTTCCTGGCTCATTTGGCTAAATTTCTCTTTCTCTATCTTTTTAAGCTTGCTTAATGCCGATGATCCAGCGGTTTCTTTACCACCGCCGCAGCTAGTCGAACTGCCGATAAAAATAAGCGGCACTAAAAGCGCCGATACCATTTTTTTACTCTTCATGAGGTTGCTCCTATTCTCGTTTTTTTTATAATCTATATTTCCTATTTCTAGGATAACAAACTGACCGAGAAACGGGCAATGAATACGGCTAAAAAAAGTGCATTAAATAGGGCTTTTTTTTAACTGATTGCACTCAAAATTAACTTTTTTGATAGTCTTCTTTCATGTACTTTACAAAAAAAAAGTAGTAATTTTATGATTTTTTGCGCACAAATAAGACGTTTCCCCAGGTTTTTTGATAAAATGCCTCAGCGGCTACGCAAAATCCGTTATGTTCCATAAATGAGCGTAATTCATCATATACTGGTGCGCCGACGTAGCGCGCTTCCAGATTAGCTTCAATATGGGCTGCAGTAACGGTTGGCAATATCTTTTTGGCCCCTTGGAGCGCTTTCAGTTCGGCTCCTTGTAAATCAAGCCACAAGAAATCAATTCTGGAAATACTATTTTGGTCTGCCCATTCGTCGATGGTAATGGTAGATACTTTGCTCAAAGTAAAATTAATATTGCGCTGCTCAAATGATTTTCCCGGTTGTAATAATGAGCTGACTGCATCCACTTTGCCATCAGCTAAATAAAATTCAGATGGCCCGCTTGAATCAGACAATGCGTAAGGATATCTGGCAATGGAAGATATTTTTTTGGTATTTTCGGTCAGCTTGGTAAAAAGATCAGGATTGGGTTCAAAGCAGTAAATCCTGGCATCTGGCCAGGCGCGGGCCATTTCCAGCGCATCCTTGCCTTTGTGTGATCCTGCTTCAACAATAGTGGGATCAGGCGGTAAAAATTGAGCGCAAAATTCTTTGGAAATATAGCGTAGGGTAAGTGGAGAGGTGTCCATGAAAAATTATTCGGTGGTGTAACCGCACTCTTTATTTGAGCAGGTAAGCGTGACAGTGCCTTGTTTGTTTACTTTTTTT
>JAGVKP010000032.1 GCA_020050475.1 Candidatus Babeliales bacterium | reverse complement strand
GTGGCGCCTTAGTGCCGGTGACGGGCAGTTTCTCGGGTGCTTTGCCGGCCGTTACGCTTGGTGGTACTTATGACAATCTTGACATCAATCCGTAATTTGAGCGCAGCATTTCTTTTTCTTGGTTTTGTGCCGGGAGTTTGCTGTGATGCGGTTGAAATTCAACCGCATGAGCAAGGGTGGCAGGAGTATGCGGGTAAACCGTATTTTTGGCATAATCTTCATGATTGGCTGTATGACATTCATGCCTTTTCGCGCGTCGCGGTGCGCCAACATATAAAAAAAAATCGCTACCGATCCTATCTAGATGTAGCAGCGGGAGTCGGTACCGATTACGTTGGTTTTAAATACGATGGGATTGAAATTGAGTATCAGGGGGTAGATATTACCCCCAAAATGGTCTCTTTTGCCCAAAGTAACGGAGTACCAATGATCCAAGCGTCGATAGAGCGGTTACCTTTTGGCGATAGTTCATTTGATGTATCTTGCGCTCGCCATATTCTTGAGCACCTGCCCTCCTATCAGGGGGCATTGAAAGAAATGATTCGCGTTTCGCGTAAAGAGGTCATTATTGTCTTTTTTATGCCGCCGCATAGTAATGGCGAAGATTATCTGAAAGCTTCGTTTTTTCATGGTCATCTTATCTATCATCATGCATACAGCAAAAAAAAATTGTTGCAGTTTTTGGATTCATGTCCCGCAGTACGGTCATGCATGTGGCAAGTACCAGTCGCCTCTGAAATTATTTTGCATATTTATCTGAAAAAAGATGATGCTTACTTGACAAGCAAAGATCCAAATTCGTAGGGTAAGGCAAAAAAGATAACCTTCAAAAAAGAGAGTGGTTATATGAAGCAATCTTTTGGCAGCAAATTGCTGCTGAATGCAGTTTTGGCGTTGAGTTCTGTCTCATTTTCAACGTTTGCTCAAGAGCCAGCTGAGTCTTCATCGATGCTCAGTCCGCTGTACGAGCAGGTCTGTCTGCTTGCAGAAAAATGTCTGGCTCATCACGTTCGTATAACTGTTGATAACCCAGAAATGCTTGCCCCTATTTTGCATGAAATAGCACTTGATGAGCAGCTTTCGCCAGCATGCCGGCAAGCGGCGCAGCGCTGCTGCGATGATCTTGCGCGTGATCTGTGTGAACTGCCTGTACGCGATCTTTTGAAGGTGATGCCGACGTTGATGGAAGTTGCGCATGCGTATGAAATGACCAAAGCAGAGCGCCCGTCATCAAGCGAAAATGGTGCTATCAGTGGATGTTCAGCGCCATGTGATAACAATCAAATTCTTCGTCTTTTAAATTTGATTCGAATCGAACTGCTTGAATGCTGCGCAAATATTGAGATTGATTTTCAAGAGACCTGGACGATTTTGGCTGGGCTTAATTTTGCGGTGACCGCTACCGTTGATTTAAGCGGCATATTTACGGCTCTTGAGGCATGCTGCGAAGATATTCAAATCGATTTCAATGGGGTATTTACTTCGCTCACTGATATACGAAATACGCTTACCGTCTGCTGCCAAGAGATAAACCAAGATTTCAATGCGGTATTTACGGCGATTTTCGATGTAAAAAATACCCTTACGATCTGCTGTGCAGCGATCGAAGTAGATTTTAATGGAGTATTTACTGCGCTTGCCAATGCGTCGATTACGGTTAACTTGAGTCCTGTTTTTACCGTTTTGGCTGATATTAAGGGTACGTTGACCGAATGTTGTGCAGAAATACAGCGCGACTTCAATGGTGTCTTTACGGCACTCGTTGATATTCGCGGTACATTAACGGAATGCTGCGCAGAGATTAATCGCGATTTTAATGGAGTATTCAGCACCCTTAATAATCTGAGCTTCGATCTCACGACGACGATCGATTTGAGCGGTGTATTTACCGCACTCGATGCTTGCTGCAGAGAAATTCAGGTCGATTTTAATGGTGTATTTACGGTGCTCAATACGCTCTCGTTGACTGCTACCGTCGATTTAAGTGGCGTATTTACCGTCCTTGCCGATATCAAAAATACGCTGACGATCTGCTGCGATCGCCTAGATTCTGATAATTGCAAGCCAATTTATATCAAGCAATCAGATTTCGGCGTTGGCGGATTGATCACCTACGTCATTTCGCAGCCGGGTGTTTATAAGTTGGCAGAAAATATTCAGTTTAACGCGGGTGCTGAAGCGATTCGTATCACGGCAAGTGGGGTCATTCTTGATCTGCAATGTTTTTCATTGAGTGGCCTAGCAGGATCTTCGCTTTTTGGTATCCAAATTATTCCGGGTGTGCCACAAAGTGATGTGAGTATCAGTAATGGCCTCATACGAAATTTTAACGTCGGGATTTCCGTAAGTGGTGCGGGTGGTGGTGTAGTTACGCAGCCGGTCGAGCGCGTTTCAATGTCAGGCGTCACTATAACGCAATGCCCGATCCGGGGAATTGAATTTGTCGGCACCTCATTTGCGGTAGCTAACACCATTAATCAGGGAATTATTCAAAATTGTGTCATAAATCGCTGTGCAACGGCGACGCCACTTGCAGGCCAGGTGGTAAGCCCACTTTCATTTGAGGGATGCATAGATGTCGTGGCGCAAAACTGTACGATAAATTTAAATGGTAGTGGTGCTACGGGTAATAATACGCAAGTGGTGAGGATCGTTAATAGTTTGAAATGCTCTTTGATTAATTGCCAGATGAATGATAACGCTGCATTTAACAATCTCAGAGTAGTAAACCTATCAGGCGCTATTGAGTCGACCTTGCAAGATTGTGTTGCAAAAAATAATAGTTGCTTGGGTGATGCGCGCGGCTAT
>JAGVKP010000121.1 GCA_020050475.1 Candidatus Babeliales bacterium | reverse complement strand
TTATGGGGAATGACTAGTATCTGGATCCAGGAAAGTCAGGATACCGTCTCTTCATCTATTTTGGTACTTTTGAGCTGCTTGGTTTTTTGGTACGTCGTTCAACGCGCACAGGATGCTGTTTCAGTCAACGCCCTTGAAGAATTATGGGAACGAAATTTTATCAATCTTTTTTCGACACCGCTTACCATCTATGAATGGATGACGGCTATTATCATTTTAAGTTTTTTTAGAATTGCCTACACTTTTTTAATTTGTGTCGGCATGGTGTGGCTTTTGTATTCATGCAATATTTTATCATCCGGATGGCTTTTGCTTCCGTATTTATTTTCGCTTTTGCTCTCGGGTCTTTTTATTGGATTTTTCTCAACCGCTTTTGTCATGTACTGGGGACGCAAAGCGCTCTTTTTTTCCTGGACCATTTCATGGATCTTTTCACCGTTCAGTTCGGTATACTACCCACTTGATACCTTACCAGTCTGGGGGCAATATATCGGTAAATTGCTTCCGATGACATATGCATTTGAGGGATTACGGGTAGTAATGACCAGCCAAACAATGAACACTTATTTTTTAGTAACCAGCTTAGTGCTCAATTTGATCTACGTTTTTCTTTCAATGGCTTTTTTTGTCTTTATGTTTGAGCAATCACGAATCAAAGGATTCACGAGCTTGCAATAGCTAGACGTAACAGCAATCAAAGGATTTATCGCAAGTTTTTTTCAACAATAATTTGTTTCTCTTTTTGCCCAAAAAAAGATCGCCACCAAGAGCCCTGCCTTGAAAAGCCAAGAAATTGCCAAAGAGGAAGTTTCTTTCGATCAATCGTGAACTCAGTTTTCTCGCACTTATATCGCTTCATATCACCAAGAGCTACAGAGATCATCTTTTGCTCAATTCCCATTTTTTGGAAATCACTGAGCACTGCTACGTATTCAATGGGGCACACCCGGCCAAGCGTTCTGTATCTTATCGACCCAACCGGCTTACCATCTTTAAACGCTTGAACAGCGGCACTGCCACCAAATGAATCTACTACCTTGACCTCAAATCCGTTGGCTACCAAACGCAACGCTCCTCCTGCAATCAATCCAGAAAATAGCGCGGTGCTTAAGATTATTTTTTTCATATCCTGATTCCTTCCATTTATAAGCTTTTTTTTACGAGCGTAGCAAAAAAGCGTATGTATCTCGAAAAATTCGGCAAAATCGAACTTTTTTTACCGCCAACCTTAAAAAAGGCGTTATCTCGACGAGTTTGACTTAAATTGCTACTCTCATTAAAGAACTATTTTTACCCAGATGAGCGTTTATGGGCATTATTACTATCTACTACAAATACGTTGCGATTGAAGATCCGCATGCAATCATGCGCTGGCAAAAAAATCTCTGTATCGAGCTCGGGCTTAAAGGACGCATCCTCATAGCCAAAGAGGGGATCAATGGTACCGTCGGCGGTACCTCAGATGCTATTGCAGCGTATAAAAAAGCGATGCTTGATCATCCATTTTTTACTGATCTTGATTTCAAAGACAGTCCAGGTGAGGCGGATCATTTTTCGAAACTGCGGGTCGTTATTCGCCCCGAAATAGTTCATTTAGGTCTTGATACCACTCAGATAACCGCGCGAGATGTTGGCAAGCATCTTTCGCCTGAGCAAGCCCACCAGTTTATTTCGCAAAAAAATGATAACACGATCGTTCTTGATACACGCAATAAAAGCGAGTGGAAGATCGGCCGGTTTAATGGCGCCGTGAATGCCGACATTGAATATTTTCGTGAGCTACCGGCCTACATTGATCAAAATATTGATCTTTTTAAGGGCAAAGAGGTGTTGATGGCCTGCACCGCCGGCGTCAGATGCGAACGCGCATCTGCTTATCTTAAATCGAAAAATGTTGCGACGGCTGTCTACCAAATTAAAGGGGGCATCCATCGCTATGTCGAGCAGTTTCCCGATGGTGAATTTCGGGGGAAAAATTACGTCTTTGACGGCCGCATCAGCGTCAAAATAAATGATGATATCGTCGGCACCTGCGATCGCTGCGGTATTTCATATGATGAACCGAGCAACTGCATCAATGCTGAGTGCAATAGGCAGCTAGTTACTTGCCCAACATGCCGTGAAAAATGGCTCAATACCTGCAGTGAAAAATGCAGCCAATTAGTACATAATAAGTTGGTGCGCATCAGAACCAAATCAGCAAAAATTGAAGTTACCCCCACTCCATAAGGGCCCGGGTGAATCTGATACAATCAAATATTCCACTACACACTAAAAACTGGTTTGGCACCGGTGGGCCGGCACGATTTTATGCCGAACCGACCACTGCCGATGAATTTGCGCAAGCGCTCAATTATGCCAAAAATAATAGTCTTGAAATAACACTGCTCGGCCAGGGAGCAAATTCACTGATAAGTGATGCCGGCTTTGACGGCCTGCTGATTCGGCCGCAGCTTGATGAAATCTCTTTTGAGCGTGAAACCGCTGCAACCGCATACGTAAAAGCTGATGCAGGCGTCTGCATGGACCGCCTTATTGAATGGTGTCTTGCCCATCAACTTTCCGGCCTTGAGGAGTTTAGCGGCATTCCAGGAACCGTAGGCGGTTCAGTTTTTATTAATCTTCATTACTTTGAATTTTTATTAAGCCAGTTTTTGGTGAGTGCCGAAGTTATTGATAAATCGACCGGAGAAGTAACAACCGTTGATCAGGCATGGTTTCAATTTGGCTATGATTATTCAACGTTGCATGAGCAGACACATTACCTCGTTTCAGCAACGTTCAAACTCAAATCAATCTATCCGCTTGATATCGCCTTTGCTCACGGCCGACGCAAAGAAATTATTCGCCACCGCGCCAGCCGGTACCCGCAAAGCGGCACCTGCGGAAGCTTTTTTCGCAATTTCTTACCGCACGAACTTGAGCAGGAAAAGACCGGGATCAAGCTCCCTTATGTGGCTTATTATCTTGATAAAATTGGGGTCAAAGGAAATTTATCCGTCGGCAAGGCGATCGTTTCCCATCAGCATGCCAATATGATCGTCTGCAAACCGGGCGGTACGAGCAGCGATATTGTTACTCTCGCGCGTACTATGCAGCAAAAAGTAGCTGATCAATTTGGCATTATCCCGCAACCTGAATGCCAGTTGGTAGGATTTTGTGAATATCCTTTTATTCATGGCAAGTAGTCAGTTCGGCGCTTTAATCGCCTGCGGCTCTTCAAGCATCAGCGGCGTTTGTTTAGCCGTAAAAAAATTATGATACTGTTTACCGGCAAGGATTTTTGATTCGTACCCTTGCTTAACGAGATTTTTTCGAACCGCTTTGATATGTTTGCCACCAGCAGCAACGAAGATAGATTTTTTGTCCTCGTAAAGATTAACGGCATGAACTGCCAAACAATCAGTCAGCGCGGTATCTGAAGCATAAAGAAGATCCTCAATGAATGCCCATTGCTCAACCAACGAATCGGGAATGGTTGTCTGCGCGCACGCAGCAACTTTTTTGAGTGCACCTGAGGCTTTCAAAATAAAATTTCGATCGTTAAGCAACTCTTTGAGCGATTTTTCTTTGTCATCAACCAACTGAAAAAAATCATCCAATGCTTCTTGCTGCTCAAGAAAGCTATTAAGTTTTTTGTGATAATACGCATTACAGATTTTACCATCATCAAAACCGGCAATTGCGCTGGCCGTATTCATTTGCGCAATCAGCACCTGATGCCCCGAAATGTATCTTCCCTCTTCATGCTGCTCGCGCATAGATGCCTGGAATGGGGCTCTTGTTTCGATATTTAAGCGCTCATTGCCCTGCAAATACGCAAGCGAAGCCAACCCGAAAAGTGGGGACTGCGCCTGGTCAAGCTTTTCTATCTGCTCACGAGGAACGATAAAATCGTTTGGATTATAAGTAAACGGATGCGCATAGAGCTCCTTATTTACCAGGCCAAGTGGATCTTCGACGATTGCCACGCTTTTTGTTTTGGCAAGCATTTGAGTAAAAAAGGCCTGTTGGGCCGCGCGGTTTTGGTTCTCTTTTTGCTCACTTTCATGATAGTCAGCCCATAAAAGGACCGATCTTCCCGCTTTCCTTAATTGCTCAAGATAAAAAAAGTGGGCGGTGGCCGAAAAGAAAAGAAAAAAATTGAGCGTAAAAACAGCTGAAATAGTACGTTTAAGCATAATATTAGACCCCCTCACAACAATCCAACGTACCGAAAAGATCGCTCCCCTGCAACCGGCAGGACCGTAGGCCGCAGCGTAATTTAAGGCGTTAAAAACGCCCAATTTTATGCTATACTGGCTCATTATGATGCCTAATGAGCTTATTTTTATCATACAATCACTCTTTTTGGCCAGTACTGCACTAGCAGCCGCCGTCCATGGCGCTACGGCGCTGACCGCTTTTATGTGCATATGCGCTATTATTGAAAATCTTTTGGTCACCAAACAGATCGATGTCTGCGGATTCACCATCACCAGCTGCGATGCGTATGCAGTCGGGTGTACTATCGCTTTGAGTTTTTTGCAGGAATATTATGGCCATGAAAAAGCGCGGCGCGCCATCTGGCTGAGCTTTGCTTCGCTTATTTTTTTTGCTTGCATCAGCCAGCTTCACCTTCTTTTTACGCCATCAAGCATCGATAGCTCACATCATCATTTCCTGGCACTTTTTTCTTCAAGTCCCCGGATCGTACTTGCTTCGCTGACCGCCTACTTGATCAGCCAGTATACCGAACGTTTTTTGTATGCCTACTTGGCAAGACGTTTTGATCGCTCATCTCTTTTTCATCGTTTGTGCGCAAGCTCATTGGTAAGCCAAGCGATCGATACTGCGCTTTTTACCTACTTAGGCCTTTACGGCATCGCCAATCATTTGTGGGACATTTTCTTTATCAGTTATCTGATTAAAGTCGGTGTCATTGCGCTCATGAGTCCGCTCTCGTCATTGGTCGTTTTCATTAAACCAACCGTTGCGAGGCGCCATGAACCAACCGTTTAAATTCGATCTTATTCATCGATCAAAAAAATCAGGCGCACGCGTCGGGCTCATTCATACGCCCCACGGGATTATCCAGACCCCTAATTTTGTCGCGGTCGGAACTAATGCGACGCTCAAAGGGCTTGATAGTAAACTGGTTGACCAGCTTGGCTTGCAGCTCATGTTTTGCAACACGTATCATCTCATGCTGCATCCGGGCGCTGATACGGTTGCTCATGCTGGCGG
>JAGVKP010000074.1 GCA_020050475.1 Candidatus Babeliales bacterium | reverse complement strand
GCGCTAAATCAATAATATTCACTTCGTGATCTGGCATTTTAAAACGCCACACAAAGGGGAGATTATCAATTAAGTTTTGTTCAATTTTCTCGGGTGCGATTTTATGGCAAGTGCGGTCGTAACGCGGCGGTTGTTTAAGCGCAATTTGGCGATCTCGTTTGCGTTCCAATTCTTGGACGGTGCAAAAGCAGCGATACACCTGATTACTCTTGATCAGCGCAGTAAGTTTTTCTTGATACAGTGGCCCGCGTTCTGACTGCGTGTACGGAATGTGAGGGCCGCCAATGCCGGGGCCTTCTTGATACGTAAGGTTGAGCCACTTGAGATCTTCTACTATAATAGCACCGCCCGGATCAAAGTTGCGCTCAAGATCAGTATCTTCGATGCGCAGAATGAACGTGCCATGATAATGTTTGGCAAAGAGGTAATTAAAGAGCGCAATGCGAACACTTCCTAGGTGCATGAGCCCCGTCGGAGATGGTGCAAATCGAACGCGAACTGAGCGGTTTTTCATTTAATTTCCTTATCTGGATCTTGAAAATACAGTGTATCCTTGTTGCCAAAGTCAGTCTAGAGGTCGTTTTTTCGCCATAAGGTTACTTTGACTTTACGATTTTTGTTTTGTTAGGTTCCTTTCAGAGTACAAAAGGAGATGGTCAATGAAGCAGTGTCTACATGTCATGTTCGTGCTTAAAGCGCAGCGGACATTTTTACAAAACGTTGTTCAAAAAAAAGCCAAAGACTTGGGAATTGAAGGGACCGCGCAGTCTTCAGCGCACCACCCCAGTGGTATTGCAATGGTTATATGCGGTGAAAAGGAAAAACTGAGCGATTTGATAGATATACTGCACAAACATGGCGCAGAAAAACAGATTGAGGATTTGCAGATCGAGCCGTTTATTAAGGTAAAAGATTATCGTGGCGTTTTTCGGATCATCGAATAACGAATCCAGGTACGGTGCGCGGTAGTACAAATAGCACGTTTTGATACACTCAGAGTGTTATTAAACTTGCTGGAAGCGTTGTGTTGTACTGCCGTGTTTTGTTTTTTTTCCTTCTTTTTTATTGTTGGTCAGTACCGCTTAAGTCAATTGAATTTACCTTGATAAAAGACGGAGAACTTTCATGTCAACCAGGTACCATTTTTTTACCAGATGCAGTAACGGTCGATCAAGTTACCCTGGTATCTGACGTCGCATTTTATCAAGAAGAATTTGAATATCTTACTGATATCCGCGCTGGCTGCCGGGTTGATAATCAAACATTAATTCGTGCAGCCGATTATTTAAAAAAAAAGAATAAATTTAATACTGTTACGGTTGCGCTCACTCAACTCAATGGGCGTGCGCAGTGTCAGTTTACTTTTGAAGCATTCTGGACATTTGCAAAGGTAAAATTTGAGGGGCTCTTTATTGGTAAAGACACCTACCGCCATTTATATGGTATGGAGCAGGGTGAGCAGTTTGATCAAGCAAAGCATCACCATTTTGTAAACCTCATTAGGCAATCATTGGTCCATGATGGCTATTGTGATGCCAAGGTGTACGATTACTGTAAATACGATAATAAAGCAAAGACCGTTGTGCCGATCATCTGTTTGGTACCCGGCACGCGGTTTTTAATTGACGCAGTTACTCTGTGCGTGGAAAATTCCACATCTCATGATGAACAGATACGAATACAGCAAAAACTGCAAACGCGCTATGGCAATAAGCTCGTGCGGACCGCATACGCGCTTCCTGCGCTCAACAAAATGACCCAGAGTCTTAAAGAATATTTAGCAAAAAAAGGGTATTTCAATCCGCGCATCGAGCTCAAAGCAGTACCTGATTCAGGTACTGCAGCTGCAAGTCTTTTTTTTACTGTTTACTTAAGTGATCGGCGACAATTTGCTTTTTTTGGCAATCAGTATTTCGACAAAAAAAAATTAATTGATCATTGCCTGACTTTTGGACGGTCTGTCGATCTTGTCCCTCTTTCGCTGATTAATGATGAGCTTTTGGAGCTTTATCGTTCATGCGGTTTTTGGCAAGCATCGATCGAAAATCAGCAAGAGGGCAACAAGATTATATTTCTTATCAATGAAGGCAATCGGGCAGTTTTAGATGGTATTGAGATTGAAGGCCTCAAGTACGCGCAGCGAGATTGGGTTATCAAAACGTTTCTCAATAACTATCGAAAGAAAAAGCGTGCTATTGATCTTCTGGCAATCAAGCAATCGCTTACAGAATTAAGTAAGTGGTATAAATCTGAAGGATTTGTCAATTTTAACATCGAAAAACAGGATTTTAAAAAGACAGAATGCGAAGGGGTTTATCAGCTGCAACTTGAGGTTTGCGAAGGCGAGCGAACGGTCATTGATGCTGTTACCGTTGCCCACGATGAGCATCAAATAGCGGATCTTTTGGCGGTGCACCAACCAAGGCCCTTGACGCAACAATTTCTCAATGAACAAAAAACGGAGATCATGAACCATCTGCAAAAAAATGGGTATCTTGCCGTTGCGGTCAAATCAGAGATTGTCAAAGAAGCTGAAACTACGGTGTTGCAGTGGCAGATTCTTCCAACGCAGCCGCAGGTGCGATTTGGTAAAACGGTCTTGCAGGGCGCGTCGCGATTGCCGTTTAAGCTTATTTTGAAAAATATGACGCAGCAAGAAAACGGATTGTGGAATCAAGAGCAGGTACGAACCACTTTTTTAAAATTGCGCGATCTTCAGATTTTTGAAACGATCTATCCCCATGCGGAAAGTATGCTTGGTGATCAGACGCAAAAAGCGCTCCTGTTAAAATTAATTCATGACGATCCGTTTGAGCTGCGCGTGCGCGCTGGGTTTCAGCAGGTGAGTAAAAATTTTACCTTTCGTGGCGGCACTACGTACAAAGCAGGTGGGTCACTCTTAGTAAAAAACCCCTTTAACTATGCAGATCTTTTGCGGCTTGATGTAGATATGACCCGTTTTTATCATAACGTTGCCGGTCTGTATCGACGGCCATGGTTCTTGGGATTTCCGGTTAATATGACGCTTAAAGGGTATACGCATACGTATGTACAACCGGTTATGCTTGGGTTAGTCAAACCTT
>JAGVKP010000120.1 GCA_020050475.1 Candidatus Babeliales bacterium | reverse complement strand
CAGTGCCGTAAATTTAACATCCATAATCTGCGGTAGATGTTCGTTTAATAGATTGACGACGGTCATACCAAGTTCGGTTGGTACAAATCGTTTTTTCTGATCAAGCTCGGTATATTCGCGTGCGCGAATCGTATTTAGAATGGTAGCATACGTACTTGGTCGGCCGATCCCTTCTTTTTCCATTGATTTTACCAATGACGCTTCGGTAAATCGAGCCGGCGGCTGCGTAAAATGCTGCTTGGGGGAGATTTTTTTAAGGTCAACCGTATCTTTTTCTTTTAAATCCTTGGGGATGAAATTTTTCTTTTCATCTTCGCCCTCTTCCTCTTCTTCTGCATACACTTTTAAAAATCCGTCAAAAAGAAGGGTCGACCCGGTGACTTTGAACGTAAACTGTTTGCCTTGAATGACTACTTGGCGCTGCGCATAAAGAGCTGGCTTCATCTGGCAGGCGACAAATCGTTTCCAGATCAGTTCATAAAGATCCGCGACATCTCCCGACACAAATTTTTTGACGTATTCTGGCGTTATTTCAATATCAATTGGACGAATTGCTTCGTGAGCATCTTGGCCTTTGCCTTTTGCAAAGACATTTGACTTGGGTGGCAAATAGGTACCGCCAAAAGTTGCATCAATATATTCGCGTGCCTGCTTGAGCGCCGTATCAGAAATGCGCAGCGAGTCGGTACGCATATAAGTAATCAGCGCGATCGGACTTTGCTTGTCTTCAAGCGGAACGCCTTCATACAGATTTTGCGCAAGCTGCATCGTTTTTTTAACCGAAAACCCCAGGCGATTATAGGCCGCTTGCTGCAAGGTACTGGTCATAAATGGCGCGAGCGGTTGGCGCGTGCGTTCTTTATCGGTGATTGATTCGACGACGAATGAGTCCTGCTCAATCTGACTGACGATTTTTTGCGCATCTTTTTCAGATTTAATATCAACCTTTTTTTTATTTTTATGGGTCAGTGCAGCATTAAATGATGCTTTTAAATGGTTGAAAAGACCGTCAATGGTCCAGTACTCTTCAGTTTTAAATGCACGAATTTCAAGTTCACGGTCGCAAATCATGCGCAACGCAACCGATTGGACACGGCCGGCAGAAAGCCCCTTGGCAATTTTTGCCCACAAAATAGGAGATACTTCGTAGCCCACCAAACGATCAAGAACGCGGCGCGCCTGCTGCGCAGCGACCTTTTTCATGTCGACCGTTGAATGTTTTTCAATTGCTTGCGTGATTGCCGGTTTGGTAATTTCGTTAAAGGTGATGCGAAAAATAGAAGCATTTTTTTTGGCGACCTTTTCGATCTCCTGCCCGATATGCCAGGCAATAATCTCCCCTTCGCGATCAGGGTCTGGTGCCAGATAAATTTCATCCGCTTTGGCAGCTTCTTTGCAGATATCAGCAATTACTTTATCTTTATCTTCAATTACTTCATAATCTATTTCAATAGAGCCGTTGATGACTACACCAATTCTTTTTGGTGGCAAATCCTTAATATGTCCGACGGTGGACATAATCTTAAAATCCTTACCCAAGAATTTTGAGATCGTTTTGATTTTAGCGGGCGACTCTACAATTAATAGCTTCTTCATGCCTACTTGCGGTATGGTTAAGGGTTAAGTACTGCTCATACAATAGGTTATTTTGACTCAAAGTACAAATAGTTGCACTTTTTTTATTCAGTTTGTTCACTAATTATAGTAGATTAGTTTTTTCAGCAAAGTCAAATAAAATTAAAAATGCATTTTGAAATAATATGAGGGAGTTGATACGATGTCAAGCATTCTTTCTTCGTGGCGCAAAAGCCTTGCGGTCTTTTTGCCCCGGCATTTTAAGCTCTTTTTTCTTGCGGTCGCCAATGCAGCATTGCAGGGTGTGCGCCCCTACGTACTCTATGGTTTTCCGTTTATTGGTGCGTGGTTAGGGTATGAGATTGTTGGGTCTTTTTACCCATTTATCTATGGCTATTCTATTTTACAGTTGGTAGGGATCGCCGTTTTTGCTCTGACCTATGTTTTGATGGTTCCGGCAGTTCGCCCATCAGTAGGGATGAAAAATTGCGCCTATTTTCGGGCATTATGGCTCCATATAGGTATTGGTGCGGCGCTTTTAATTATTTATACCTTTGCAGTCAGTGTTTCGTCCGTTTTGGCAATCATTTCCTTTATTGCTGCTCTTTTTCCGCTCGTTATCACAATCCTCTTTTTTCTTTTTGATAGTAAAGATTCAGTGCGAGAGTGTGGGCGCAGTATCATACGCGGCATCCTATTTACGCTCTATAACTATCCATTTTATCTGATAACGGTTATCGGTGGCTTTTTAGTTACGTTGCCATTTTTGCTGCTCAATGCGCTTATTTTTACGTACGTATTTCATTTGTGGTGTCTCATTATTATCATCAAGCCTCTTTTAAGCCTTTTACTTATCTATTTGATGGTATGCTGGCTGAATGTTTTTTATACCAAGCGGGTGTATGAGCTGTATGATACGTACGAGCAGAAAAGATAAGCCCTGTTTTGCCACAAATGCAGGATCGCGCTAGACTAAAAAACCATAACGAAAGACAGTGCAGATGAATACAGTATGGTTAGTTGCGCGAACGTTGGCCGGCTATGCGATTATCCTGATTGCTGGGATTATTCTTTTTATTCCGTGTCTGGTGATTGCTTGTTTGCCGGCTTCCTGGCGCCATCATAATCCGATTTACTACGGCTGCGTTGCACTTTTTTTTCGCATTGTCGTATGGGCCACCTTTTTACCGGTGACGGTGAGCGGGAGTGGTTCGGTTCCTGATCATGGGGCAATTGTAGTAGCAAATCATCAGTCGGCGCTTGATATTCCGTTTTTGGCATCTATCGTTGGGCATTATCCGCATCTCTGGTTGTTTTTAAAAAAGTATACGAAGTATCCATTATTTGGATTTGTCGCACGGCGGATGAATGTCGTCGTCGATCCGACGCGGTTGCGAGCGCTGGTAGGATCCATTGAAGAGGCGCGTAAATTAGTAGCCGGTAATGGCCGGCATATTTTAATGTTTCCTGAAGGTGGGCGGTTTACTGATGGTGAAATTCATCATTTTTACCTGGGTTTTGCACTGCTTGCAAAGGCGACCAATCGACCAGTCATACCGGTTTATATGCATAATCTTCATAAGGTGTATGCGCCGGGTAGCTTTTTATTGTATCCATATCCGGTTACACTAGTGGTTGGGCAGCCAATAATAATGGCGCCAGACGAAACGCCTGAACAGTTTGCTGAGCGTGTTCGTGCATGGTTTGTCAGTACCAGTACCTCAATTGCTTGATGCCGTATGAACTATTCTTTCCGATTTGCGTATCCATTTATTTTTTATGGCGGCCTTGCCATTATTGTACTTGCCTGGTTAATAAGGCGACGGTGGATTAAGCAGACCACCTATACGTATAGTTTGACGACGTTTTTGATAGTGCATGCAGAAATGCGGCGAGCGTGGCAGCCTGCTTTTTTTTCTTTCTTAAAAATAGGTGCACTTATTTTTCTTGCAGCACTTGCTGGTCGGCCGCAACTGGTTGATGTGCAGTCAAAGATACCGGTTGAGGGTATTGATATTATGCTGGTGCTTGATGCTTCAGGAAGTATGCAATGTTTTGATGATCTACAAGATCCGCGTACACGGTTTGAAGTAGCAAAAACGGAAGCGCTTAATTTTGCGCAGCGACGGGAAAATGATCAGATCGGGCTCATATTTTTTGGACGTGACGCGGTGTCCCGCTGTCCACTCACCCTTGATAAAAAAATTATCGCCGATATTATTCGACCACTTGAGCTGGGTGCTATCAATCCGGATGGTACGGCACTTGGTGTGGCGCTTGCCATGGGTGTACGGCGCTTGCAGCAATCTCAAGCCAAATCAAAAATTATTATTCTGCTGACTGATGGTGAACCGACGCCAGAAATTGATATTGATCCGCAGCGCGCGGTTGAACTTGCGCAAAAATGTGGTATTAAAATCTATACCATCGGTATTGGTGGTGAACATGGCGGCTTGTGGCGCGATCCACTTTTTGGGATTCGGGCGATGGGGTTTAAATTAAATAGTGCGCTATTACAATCAATTGCTCAGCAGACGAATGGTCGCTACTTTGAAGCTCATCGGCCGCAAGAGCTGCAAACGATTTATTCCGTGATTGATCAACTTGAAAAATCAACACAGGAAGCGACTCTCTTTTCAAGTTATCATGAACTTAGTACGCCGTTTGCCTTCGCTGCTTTCACAGCGCTCCTGCTGGAATTAATTGGGCGACTGATATGGGTGGTCCTATGAAACAGGTACTTTATGATATTACTTTTGCTGCGTGGGAGTATGCGCGCTGGTGGCCGTTACTTATCGTGGTTTTAGTGATAACGGCCTGGAGTTACTTTCAGGTGACGCGCCGTGTGGCATTACTTGCATCCGGGCGTCAACGAGCAGTTCTTATTACCGGTTATCGTCAATGGCGGTTACTACTCAAAAAAATTCTCTGGCTTACTGCCTTTTTGCTTTTGGGAATAACGCTTTTGCGCCCGCAGTGGGGAGTCGTTGAGCAGACGATTGCGCAGGAAGGCCGCGATCTTTTTATCGCACTTGATGTATCACGCAGTATGCTTGCAGCTGATAAAGAACCGAATCGATTGGCATTCGCCAAACGAAAAATTAAGGAGCTTGTACAGTCACTCAAATCAGAGCGTGTGGGCCTGCTACTTTTTTCCGGCTCAGCGGTTGTGCAGTGTCCTTTAACGGTTGATCATGGTGCGTTTTATCTGTTTTTGGACCAGATTGATGCAGAAACAATCTCATCAGGTACGACAGCTCTTGATGCAGCAATCAAAAAGGTGATCGATATGTTTGCGCGCGCGCCGTCACGCAAAGAAAAGCTGCTTGCCATTTTTACTGATGGTGAAGATTTTTCAAGCAATTTATCGCAAGTGCGTAAAGAGGCAGCGGATGTCGGGCTGCATATTTTTACGATCGGCGTTGGTAGCTCTCAGGGTGCGCCGGTGCCGATTGTTGATGAGCAGGGTAGGCAACGAGGACACCAAAAAGATGCGAGCGGCAATGTCGTCATCTCGCGATTAAATGAAGGAATTTTAGCCGCACTTGCCGAGCAATCAGGCGGCATTTATGTACGTGCTGCGGATGATAGTACTGATACACAAGAGTTGGTGAAAGCAGTTGAGCAGTTTGAACGTGAAAAATTTGAAGATACGCGCGTCGATTCATTACAAGATCGTTATCCGTTGACGGCTGCGGCTGCGTTTATCTGTTTGGTAGTTGAGTGGTTGTTATGAAAAAAAATAGTTTAATCGTATTCATTTTTTGCCAGTTTGCCCATGCAGTTGATCTTAATCCGCTTCACTGGCTTGCCAGTTTTAATGCTGCCAACGCGTTTGAGCATGGTGCGTATGATCGAGCAAAAAAAGAGCTTGCTGGATTACTTGATCATGCAGATGAGCATCCGGAGGCAATTTTTAATGCGGGCAATCTTGCGTATGTAGCCAATGATTGGCAAAAAGCAGCTGCTTATTTTGATGCAGCCGCGCAGCATGAAAAGGCGTCGCCGGAGCTTAAAAAGCAGGCACATTACAATCACGGTAATTCATTGACGCAGGCAGACCAGCTTGAAAAAGCAGTTCAAGCTTATCAAAAGGTACGTGAGCTTGATCCAGCTCATGAACCGGCTGCTCACATGATCGAGCAGATTGAGCGCGAACTTAAAAAGCGAAAAGAGCAGAAAGAGCAGCACAGCAACCAAAAAAATGATTCTTCAAAAAATCGTGACAACAAAAATAAGCAGGACGAAGAAAAAGATAACGAAGATAAAAGCGATCAATCAAATGATCAGTCCTCTGATAATACGAAAAATGATGAGCGCGATGAAAATCAGCCAGAGGATCAGGGAGGCGATCGTAAAAAGGATCAATCAAAAGAGCGTAAAAAAACCGGCGATGAGCGCGATGAGCAGCGGGGCGATGAGCGCGAAAAAAAAGATGGCGATAATAGCAAGAAAAGTGACACTCAAGATCAGCAAGAAGCTGGCGCCGGAGATAAGCGCGATGAAAAAAAACAGAAGCCCTTTAATCAAGGACCGCCCAAACCAGAAGCAAAAGAGCAGGAAAAAAATGAACAGCCACATGATTCATCACCAGGTAATGATCTCCAAAACGATTCTCAATCTACTGGCAATGCCCGAAAAATGAAAGCTTCTGATAAAGCTGAAATGGCGCCGGCGCAAGAGGCTATACCAGACGAGCGGTT
>JAGVKP010000055.1 GCA_020050475.1 Candidatus Babeliales bacterium | reverse complement strand
TCCCCGTTAATTTCGGTTACGGTGCTTTCATAATGAAAGGTGATAGCTGGGTTATCAATAACCCGTTCCTGCATTGCCGCTGATGCGGTCAGCTCTTTTTTAATATGGACGATGGTAATCTGCTTGGTATAGCGGAGCATGAAGGAGGCATCTTCCATGGCCGTATCGCCGCCGCCGACGATAATGACCGGTTTATCTTTGTAAAATGGCCCATCGCACACCGCGCAGGTGGTTACTCCTTTACCCCAATAGGTATCCTCGCCCGGGCACCCAAGTCGTTTGGGCGTAGCTCCGGTGGCAATAATCAGGCTGTGAGTTTGCAGCGTTGTTCTGTCGCTGGTACGGAGCATAAACGGTTGCTTGCTCAGATCGGCAGAAACCGCCGGTTTTTCAAGAAGCATGCAGCCCAAATCTTTTGCATGCTCGCGCATGGCAAGCATGAGCGTCGGTCCAAGAATTTCTCGATTGCCCGGCCAGTTTTCGACCAGCGTAGTGCCCATCAGCTGGCCCCCAGGAGTACTTCCTTCAAGGATGATCGGCTTAAGATTTGCTCGCGCGGCATAAATGCCGGCGGTTAAGCCGGCTGGCCCGGAGCCAAGAATGATAAGCTTATGAACCGTATTGTCCATAGTGATTACCTTTTAGTCAGATGATAAATGACGTGATTGAGCGTTTTTTCCCGCAAGCAGCAGCGCTTTAAAATTTCGGTTGGCAAGGGCATCTCTTGTCCTTGAATTTTGGTTGGCGGTGGGTTGAAGTAAACAAACTCTTTCGTGCGCGCTCTTTTTAGCAAATTGAGGTAACTTTTCAGATCGTTTGCCTCGACCTGTATTCCTTCATGATGAGCAAGCTGATCAATAAAAAGAAGCTCTTTTGCTTGCTTGAGCGCCAGCTGCTTAATCGTTTCCTTGAATGAATTTTCTGTTTTGTAGACATGATAATCAGGATTATTTTGCACTGCCTCGAGTACCATTTTTTGTTGGCGTAACACCAAGTAATGCGGTACCTCTACTTGATGTTTTGACATTAAGAGTCGCAAGGCATCTTCCGCCATCATGCGCCGCTGAGAAATATCATTTCTGAACGAAAAAACTTCGATGAGCTTTTGATGCATCTCTTTAGTGCTTTTGAGTTTAAAATGATGCTTGAAAAGTTCAAAGCAAAAGTGAGAGGACGGAATGCGATCTATGATTGAAAGAGAAAAAAGGTATCGCGTATCAAGCTGCTGGCTAAAATATTCCTGTAGGCAGCTGGTAGCGCTATACAGATGATCACCCACTTTTTTGCCAACGAGCAGATCCTGAAACGGAACATCAGCCTCTTCATTGCCAATTTTAAGCCAGACCTGTTCTTTGTGATCCCCGAGGAGCGGTTTTTTGGCTGCATCGACAAAAAGAAGTTCAAGGCAGACCCAATCACCAATCTGGATGGTATCAGATGCTGCGGATTGGCCTAAGAGCTCCTCCTCTTTGATAAACTGCTCTACTTGCCGGTCGATATCTTTATAGTTTTTCCGCTTAGGCGCTTTAAATGGCAGCATTTTCCACTCGCGAAAGTCAATCGGTGTGGCCAATGAAAGTTCAAAGATAAAAAGACCATCGTGATCCGGTTGTATATCAATGCGCGAAAGGCGCGGTTCGCCAGCTAGTGCCAAGTGCTCTTTGTGTAGATGGTCATAGAGATGACTGAGGACGCAGTATTTGAAAAAAAATTCTTTTAAATGCTGCGTAAAATTAGATTTGTAATGCTCTTTAATATAAGCAAGGGGAGTTGCACCTTTGGTAAAGCCGACCGTGGAGGTGTGCTCTTTTTGATCAAGCGCTGTTTCATGATACAGCGTATTAACGAGTGAAACTGGTATAGTGACTGACGCACTACACAAGCGAGGATTAATATGATTGATACTGCAGGTAAGTATAGAACTATGCCCATTTGCCATGCCGGTCTCCCTTTTTTGTAGCTCAAAATGCTTCACGTTTTGAGTTTTTTTCTAGAAAAAGCGTGGAAAAACCGGCCGAAAATGGTGGCACTGATGATTAATTGGTGCAAGAGGGGGGAGTCGAACCCCCATTCCCTTTCGGGAGCTGGATCCTAAGTCCAGTGCGTCTGCCAATTCCGCCACCCTTGCAATTTCACACCAACAGTGTATCGCAAAAAAATATTTCAATCTAGAGCAAAAAATAGCTCATATAATGCGCAACAGCCTGAAAATTCGGGGCGTATTGCGAGTCGTACTGGTGGGCCGCATTGGAATCGAACCAATAACCTGCAGATTAAGAGTCTGTCGCTCTACCGATTGAGCTAGCGGCCCCGATCTCACGATGTACGGACAAGTGTAATCATACTCCTACAGCGCGTCAATCATTAAACAGCGAGAATCTCTTTTTCTTTTTTTTCTGACATCGTCTCTGCTTTTTTAATGAAATCGTCAGTAATTTTTTGTAGTACGTCATTCAAGCGGCGCGCATGATCTTCAGAAATCGTTTTGGCTTTTTGAGCATCGCGTACCAAATTGTGAAAATCTTTGCGTACATTGCGGATACTAATGCGGCCTTCTTCAAGTTTTTTGTTCAGAATTTTTGCCAGTTCGTCACGGCGGGCTGAAGAGATTTCAGGAAGCACGATACGGACAAGTGCGCCGTCATTGACCGGCTTCACGCCAAGTTCTGAACTAGCAATTGCTTTTTCAATATCGTTAATGACCGCCGGATCCCATGCTTGAATAATGATGAGGCGCGCATCTGGGGTCGAAACGGAAGCAATATCTTTCAAGCGCATCGTCGTATTGCCATAACAAACAATTTTCAAATCTTCGACCAACGAAGGGTGAGCGCGACCTGTTCTAATCGTAATCAACTCGCGTTCAAAATGCTTGATCGGTTTTTCCATCTCAAGACTCATTACTTTTTCAAACTCTTTTTGATTCGTTTCGGTCAGTTTAAATGGCTCTGCCATGGTAATATCCTTTTTGAGATACGTTATCGTTATTCGTTAAGGGGCATATTCTGCTACCAAAATCTGCCGCAAGAGCCGCGTTTAAAAGAGCATTTTCTTTGAAAATGTTAAAAACGCGTATCGGTAGTGCGTGCTCTCGCGCTAGAGTAATTGCAGTTGCATCAAGAATGCCAAGATTGTCAAAGAGCGCTTTTTCATACGAAATGTGCGGAATATAGGCGGCATACGGATCTTTTTTAGGATCAGCTGAAAAAATACCGTCAACCAGGGTGCCTTTCCATATTTCATCTGCTTGAATTTGCAGGCCGCGCAGTACGGCCGTGGTATCAGTAGTAAAAAATGGATTACCGGTTCCGCCGGTAAAGATCATATAATGCCCGGCTGCGCGCGCCTCGGTAATTGTCTGGTGGCTAATTGCCGTGCCAACCTGCGCTGAGGGGACTGCGCAAAAAAGGGTGCACGGTAGCCCTTCCTGCTCAAAAAGATCTTTGAGCGTGAGGCCATTCATCATCGTGGCAAGCATGCCAATTTGATGGCCGACCGAGGCATTCAGCCCCAGAGCAGTGCCATGTCGCGACCCGCGAAAGAAATTGCCACCACCGATGACAATACCAAAATGATGCGTGTCGGCGAGCTTTTTTATTTGACGCGCTAATGAGCGGGCCAGTACGCTGGTTGGCATACTGGTCGCCGCATCAGTAAAAATTTCGCCGGTTACTTTGAGTAAAATCGTGGAACGCATGCTGCCCGCCACTCTTTTTATTATGAGCCGATTTCAAAACGAGCAAAACGTTTAATTTTAATATTTTCGCCAATTTTGCCCATAAGCTCTTTTAAAAGATCATCGATTGTGAGCTGATCATTTTTCACAAACGGTTGCTTTAAAAGACAGATCTCTGAATACAATTTTTGTATTTTGCCTTCAACAATCTGGCTTACAATTTTTTCCGGTTTTCCAGAATCAAGAAGCTGCTGCTTAAAGATACTTTTTTCATGCTCCAAGAATTTAGCGTCAACCTCTTCGGGGACCAAATAAAGCGGCTTCATGGCAGCTATGTGCATGCAGATATCATTTGCTGCTTTTTTTAAATCATCTGTACGAGCGACAAAATCGGTCTCGCAGTTAATTTCGATCATAACGCCGACGCGTGCACCCGGATGAATGTAGGCATGCACTAAGCCTTCAGCGGTAACATTTCCGCCACGTTTAGCGGCAACGGCAGCGCCTTTTTTGCGTAAAAGTTCGATTGCTTTTTCAATATCACCGTTCGTTTCTTCAAGCGCTTTTTTGCAATCAAGCATGCCAACGCCAGTGCGTTCGCGAAGTTGTTGGATCAGTTCTAAACTTACTTTTGCCATAGGAGCTCCTGTCTACACAAGTGAAACGAATACTTTACCTTCCAGTGTGCCAGAACGGTCAAAATTAGCAATTTGGTCCCACCATCTACATCTTCTCGGGAGCTGAAACGCCAAGAAGCTCCAGGCAGATGCCAAACGTATTGCGCAGGATGGTGATGAGCGCAAGGCGCGCGCGCGACTGACGGTGATTTTCCGGATTGATGACGCGATTTTCAGCATAATATCTATGAAAAAGCTGCGCAAGTTCCAAGACATAATAAGTAAGGGGGTGTGTTTGGTGCGTGCTGCTTATCGATTCCAAAATTGCCTTGAGCGACATAATTTTTTTCAGGAGAAGATATTCAGCAGTGCCCAGAAACTCCGCGTCATGTGCATCAATAGCCGCGTATCCTTCAAGCGCCTTACTTTTTTCTAGAATGCTGCCGGTTCGCACGTAGGCGTACTGAATATAATAGACCGGATTTTCATCATTTTTTTTGAGTGCGAGCTCAATATCAAAATCAAGATGCGCATCTGCTTTGCGATTGAGATAAAAAAAGCGCGCGACATCTTTGCCTACTGTTTCAATCACATCTTCAAGCGTAATGATTCTTCCTTTGCGCTTGGACATGCGCAACGCTTGCCCACCCTCTTTCAAGCTCACCAACTGATAAAGTATTACTTCAAGGAGCGTCGGCTGGTAGCCGAGTGCTTGCAGGATACCGGCAAGGCGCTGTTTGTAGCTATGATGATCTTGGCCAAGGACCATGATCAGCTGATCAAAGCCGCGGGCGATTTTGTTTTCAAGATAGGCAATATCGGCAGCTGCGTAGGTAAGTTCGCCAGTTGCTTTACGGACCACGCGATCTTTATCATCACCATATTCGGTTGATTTAAACCAGAGCGCACCATCTTTTTCGTACGTAGCGTTGCGTTGTGCTAATTTTGCCAGGCTGGCAGTAATTGCACCGTTTTCATGAAGCGTTTTTTCCGAAAACCAGACATCAAACATAATGCCGTATGAGTTGAGCGTGTCTTTAATTTTTTGCAGCAGCATATCTTTGGCATACTGCTCAAAAAATTGATCCGGCTGCTCAAGTAGTTTTGCACCGCCGTGTGTTTTGATGCAGGTCGTTGCCAGTTCTTTCAGGTAGTCACCTTGGTAGCCATCTTCAGGAAGTTCTGCCGCAGTACCCAGCTCTTGCAGGCAGCGTGCCTTAAATGAGGCGCCAAGTTTTTGAATTTGGTTGCCTGCATCATTGATATAAAACTCTTTGGTGACTTTATGGCCCATAAAACTAAGTACGTTACCTAAAACATCCCCGATAATCCCGCCTCGGCCATGGCCAAGATGAAGTGGCCCGGTCGGGTTAGCGCTGACAAATTCAATATTATACGAATGGCGCGGTGCCGACTCTTCCAGCTTGAAAAACTGTTCATTTTCGTTAAAAAGTGTTTCGGCCAACAGGACGTATGCTTCTTTGGTGAGCCATAGGTTAATAAATCCCGGGCCGGCGATCTCCGTTTTGAGAATATACGGATGGGTAAATGCTGATTGGAGCTGCGCAGCAACGGCGCGTGGCTGCATTTTAAGCTCTTTGGCCAAAATCAGTGCGGCATTGCTACTTAAATCCCCAAAATCCTGTTTTTGATCATCAACGTTTAAAAGAAAAAGATGGTTTGAGAGTCGTGCTTGATCACTATTGAAAAGTTTTGCGATCGTTTCATGAAATGCTTCTTTAAGGTGAAGTAGGAGGTTCATAGCGAGTATCCAGGCAAAAATTGACTATTATTGATTGGTAGTATAAATGCTACCGAAAAATTGTCACGAGGCGCGTTAGCCAAGCGAATAATCAGGACTTTTTCTTGAGGCCGGGGGACTGCACAAATTAACTGAATAATTTATACTATGAGATTATAGCAGCTCTTATGGTGTAGGAATCATACAGTGAAGATTGCGGTACTTGTTTCGGGTGGGGTCGATAGCTCGCTTGCGTTGCGTCTTTTAAAAGACCAGGGGCATGAGCTGACCGCCTTTTACCTGAAAATCTGGCTAGAAGATGAGCTTGCCTATTTGGGCAACTGCCCGTGGCAGGAGGATCTTTCATTTGTCCAAAGTGTCTGCGAGCAACTGAACGTGCCGCTTGAAGTAGTTTCGCTTCAGAAAGAGTATTGGGACCAGGTGGTCTCATATACCATTGGGCAGGTGCGCATTGGCAATACCCCCAACCCGGATATTTTATGCAATCAGCGCATCAAATTTGGTGCTTTTTTTGATAAAATCGATCATTCATATGAAAAAGTAGCGACCGGGCATTATGCGCAGGTTGATCTTCACGATGGCAAGGCGCGCCTTTTGATGGCGCCTGATCTGGTGAAAGATCAGACCTATTTTCTTTCTCATCTGACTCAGTACCAACTCCAGCGAGCGCTTTTTCCCATCGGTCATCTGACCAAACCGGAGGTGCGCGAACTGGCTGTGCAGTATGACCTGCCGACCAAAGCGCGTAAGGATAGCCAAGGAATCTGCTTTTTAGGAACGCTTGATTTTGCGGCATTTTTGCGCCATCATTTGGGCGAGCAAAAGGGTGATTTAATTGAAATTGAAACGGGAAAAAAAGTCGGCACGCATAACGGGTTTTGGTTTTATACGATTGGCCAGCGTCAGGGTATAAGATTGGCTGGTGGGCCGTGGTATGTCGCAGATAAATCACCGGAGCGTAACATAGTTTTCATTTCGCGCTCGTATCATGATCCTGAAAAAGTACGCGATACGGTTACCGTTGGCAATCTGCATTGGATTGCGGGACATACGCCGACTTTAAAAAAGCTTCAGGTAAAATTGCGTCACGGCGCGCAGCGCTATGATACCGAGATTATTCATCATGAAAATGATCTGCTTGCGCTAAAATTGCAGGGCCAAGATCAGGGGATTGCCGCTGGGCAGTTTGCTGTTTTTTACGATGGTTCCGTCTGCCTAGGGGGCGGAACGATTATCAGATCAAAGGAGCAGGTGTGAACAGGAGTCATAAACTGCCGGTTGTGCCAACCGCCATCACGCTGTTTCGGATTACCTGTATTTTTCCGATCCTGTATACCTACTCTACGCATAACTATGGCATGATGATTTTTTTTATCGGGTGCGGCCTTTTTTCTGATCTGCTTGATGGCTATGTAGCGCGTTGGCTTGCGCAAGAATCATATCTTGGTGCGTTGCTTGACCCGTTGGCTGATAAGCTTTTTATGGCCACCTTGTTTACCATGTTTACGTGGCAGTTTTTTGTATTGCCGGCTTGGTTTTGGTATCTGTTTATTGCCAAAGAGCTTTTGCTCATGGTCGGAGCGGCGCATATTTGGCTTCATTTTCCGGGTAGTTCGCTCAAAGCAAATTTTTGGGGCAAGCTTGCCATGGTACTGCAATCAATCTTGGTAGTTATTATTTCATGGCATATTGTGTCGACCTCCGGAGCAGGAATCATTTTACATCTGCTTGTTTATGTCGTTTCGGCAGTTATGCTTGGCGCTTTGTATTCTTATAGTGCGCAGTTTTTATATCGGTGGAGATTTTTGTGAACCAGTTGAAAAAAGTGTGTGCGGTCGTAGCGTTGATTTTACTTATAGGTGCTGCAGAGACAAAAAAGACGACAAAAGAGCGCGTTGGTACAGTTCTTGATGAAATTGGGAGCCTGCAGGCTCAGGCAATTGAGCATGGCAACGAAGCAGTACTGCATTTGGCATCGATCAATAAGCGGCTCATATATTCAATGAATGAATTGGTACACAGTACCGGTTTTTTTACGGCGCATGACAAGTCGCACCTTCAAGCATGCCGCAATCAGCTACGAAAAATACACGAACAGGTAGCGCAGGTGGCCCAATCAATGGCACTGCTGCAGCAAGAATTGAGTATAAGTTCGTGGTGTGCGGTGAAATAATCTTTTTTTTTGCTAAGCTTGATAAAACTAACATAGTATCTCCAGATATCTGCCTGAAAGGATTAACTCGTGGCTGGCTATAATCGTATTATTATTATGGGTAATTTGACGCGCGATCCTGAATTTAAACAACTTGCTTCTGGTCAGCCAGTCTGTCAGCTTGGCGTGGCATCGAATCGCCAATACAAAAATAAGCAGACCGGCGCTATGGTGCAGGAAGTTTGCTTTATTGACGCCGATGTCTTTGGTCCGCAAGCAGAAAGCTGTCGTCAGTTCTTGCAAAAAGGAAGACCAGTTTTGATCGAAGGCCGCTTGAAATTCGATAGCTGGGAAGGAAACGATGGGCAAAAGAGAAGTAAATATTCGATTGTTGCTGATCGTGTCGTTTTCTTAGGTAATGGCGGTGGGGCAGTTGAAACTGACGCACCTGAAAAAATGAGTGGTGGTGCATCGCGTGCGCGCAGTGGCAGTATGCAAGCATCAGCGGAAGATATGAGTCTTGATTATGAACCGGCAGCTGCTGAAAGTGCACGTAAAAAAACAACTAAAGCAGCGGCTCCTGAGCTTGAATTCAAGGATGAGCCGCCGTTCCAAGATGATCTTCCATTTTAATGCAGCTCGCCTTTTAAAATCTTGAGGGGGGTCTTAGTGGCCCCCTTGTTTAGTTTTACGCACGTTGCTCCTATTGCCGATTGCGAGCCGCTTTGCTACATTTTGAATGATTTTTTGTCTGCAGCAAACCCTTCTCCAGTTGTTGTCTTAGCAAAAATACGTAAGCGCGTCTGATGCGATACGTGCCATATTTTTTTACTTATTTTTAAGGAAATCTCGTATGCAAGTTAATCAATGTAATTCATTGTTTCGTTATGCTACTGTGCTGATTTTAATTTTGTATCACGCCTGCTCTGGCTGCCAAGCTGATGATCATCACTGCCCAGTAATGCT
>JAGVKP010000114.1 GCA_020050475.1 Candidatus Babeliales bacterium | reverse complement strand
TGTTGATCGATGTAAGAGCTGTTAATTGCACGATACTCATCCGTGCCGAGTGGTTTGAATAAAATGCGCGCGCATTCTTTTATGAGAACTGCTGCCGCAATCGGTGCAACCGCCAGCTGGATGGGGCTATTTATGGCACTTAATTTCGCTAAAAAAGATTCCGATCGATGACGAAAAAGCGGAGCATCATATGCTTCGAGCTGGCTCATTAAAAAAAGTAAAATCAGAAAGGGGTGCTTCATAGCACGGGAGTTTAAACTAGGTAGCATTGAACCGCAAGTACCAATCAAGCACTGCAAGGCAACTCCCGTCCAAAAAGAACTTGTTTTTTTGATAGAGTACGCTAGAGTAGGGAACAAAAAAAAGGATGTTTCATGAAATATTATATCCTTGCCATTATCATGAGCACCGAATGTTTTGCCGCCCTTACCCCACAGACTGAAAAAAATCATCAGCCAGGCAAAAATGAGTACCTTGCAAACCTCATCAAAGTTGATCCCGATCTTCGTACATTTTATGAATCATCAGAATGGCAGAACCAACCCACCGAGCAGACCGTTAAATTTTTTAAAAATTTTTTAGCTCGCGGTGATTTTGCCACCAATACACGGCGCATCTATCAGGTGGCAGAAGAAAAAGTGCCAAAAGAGACGCTTGCGGATACTAAAAAATTGATAGCTGACAGTATTGTCGATCAAGAAATAGAGATACTCGAGAAAAAACTTGCAACACTCAAAAACCGCAAGGCATTTGCACGCAAATTGATCAATCAAGCCGACTCTCCTTCTGCTTCCAGCTAAATTTACAAATCAAGCTACCTCAATTAGACTGGTATCCAAAGAAAAATCAGTCGACTCACCCTTGCTCTACGTAAAGTCTCATGGATATCAAAAAAATTAAACTACATGAATTTAGCCCTGATCGCATTCGTAACTTTTCAATTATTGCCCACATTGATCACGGCAAATCATCTCTTTCTGATCGCCTCCTTGAAGTGACTGGCACCCTTTCCAATCTGGTGCGCCATGAGCAGTTTCTTGATAAGCTGCAGGTTGAAAAAGAACGCGGCATCACAGTAAAGGCTCAGACCGCCTCCATGTTTCATACCTACAAAGGTAAAACGTATCTTTTCAACCTTATTGATACGCCGGGGCATGTCGATTTCAGCTATGAAGTATCCCGTTCGCTGTATGCCTGCCAGGGAGCTTTTTTGCTCGTCGATGCATCACAGGGGGTAGAAGCACAGACGATCGCTAATTTTTATCTGGCATTCGAGCAGGGCCTCACGATCGTGCCGGTCATTAATAAAGTAGATCTAGGAACGGCCGACGTACCACGCGTCACGGCTGAAATGAAAAAAATGTTCGATTTTGACCAAGACGAAATTATTAAAGCTTCGGCAAAATCAAGTATCGGCATCCAAGAAATTCTCGATAGTGCCATCGAGCGTATTCCGGCACCAGAAAGCAGCCCAAGTCAACCGCTGAAAGCCCTTCTGTTTGACTCATGGTTTGATGAATATAAAGGGGTTGTTTGCTTGATTGCGCTCAAAGATGGGATGATCAGCAAAGGCGATCTGATTGAGCTGGCGCATTCTCATGAAACCTATGAAGTGCTTGAGCTTGGCCTCATGTATCCTGACCAGACCCCAATGAACGCGCTCTATGCAGGCCAGGTTGGCTATTTAATCGCAGGGATGAAGACGGTCAAAGAAGCACGCATTGGCGATACCATTTATCATGCCAAAAAAGAGGTTACGCCGTTTCCCGGTTTTAAACCGGCCAAACCGATGGTATTTGCCGGGATTTATCCGATTGATAATACCGAATTCGAGCTTCTGCGAACGGCAATTGAAAAATTAACCCTTAATGATGCAAGCGTCACGGTTGAGAAAAAAACCTCCATGGCGCTCGGACTTGGTTTTAAATGCGGCTTTTTGGGATTGCTTCACATGGACGTTTTCAAGCAGCGGCTTGAGCAAGAATATAATATTACCGCGATCGTGACGGCACCAAGTGTCCTTTATAAAGTTAAGCTTGCGTACACCGGCGAAGTTGTTCATATCGAAAGTCCGGCCGATTTTCCGGAGCCAACACAGATTGATGAAATTCTTGAGCCGGTCATTAATGCCACTATTATCGTACCCAAAGAGTATTTAGGGGGCATCTTAAAGCTGTGCCAAGATAAGCGTGGTGTCCAAAAAGAGCTTTCCTATCTATCTGAAGAGCGAGTCATTTTACATTACACCCTGCCGCTTAACGAGGTGGCGACCGATTTTTATGATCAATTAAAGTCATTAAGCTCCGGA
Source organism: Candidatus Babeliales bacterium (assembly GCA_020050475.1). Classification (GTDB taxonomy): domain Bacteria; phylum Babelota; class Babeliae; order Babelales; family JACPOV01; genus JACPOV01. The sequence continues at coordinate 443 of JAGVKP010000114.1, read as the reverse complement.
TACGCGAGCTTTGATTACGAAGAAGCTGGCTTTCAACCGGCAAAATTAGTCAAGATGGACATATTGCTCAATGGCAAGGTGGTTGATGCGCTTTCAACGATTGTTCATGCTGATAATGCCTATCAAATTGGTAAAGAGCTGGTCGGCAGATTACGCGAAGTAATTAAGCGCCAACTTTTTGAAGTAGCAATTCAGGCAGCGGTCGGTGCCAAAATTATTGCGCGCGATACGGTGAGTGCGTTACGCAAAAACGTGACGGCAAAATGCTACGGCGGCGATATTAGCCGGAAACGCAAGCTGCTTGAAAAGCAAAAAGAGGGCAAGAAAAAGATGAAGCAGCTCGGAACGGTTGAAGTACCGCATGAAGCCTTCTTGGCAATATTGAAAAAGAATGAATAATGAAGGGACCAAAAGTAGTATGAAGAGCATCCCCACCAAGCAGC
>JAGVKP010000057.1 GCA_020050475.1 Candidatus Babeliales bacterium | reverse complement strand
GTAAGAAGAACTGGTTTGACCGCCATGAGACGAGTCACTTCCGTATCAAAATAGGTACTGTATGATTTACCATTGACCACAATTTTACCGTTACCGCGGCGAAGATAAACTCGTGCTACAGCCGACTTGCGGCGCCCTACACCGTGCGCAATAGGAGCACTTACCGTTTTTTTTGCTTTTGGCGCGGCGGTTTTTTTGCGTGGTTCCATACGTAGTTACAACCTTTACAGATAGAAAAATAAGTTCTTGATATACTATTGATAGTAGCGAACTACCCAAAATTGTCAAAGGGAGCCGCATGAGTAGCTTTCAGGTTCCGTCAATCACTTTTAGCACAGACGCGGAAAGAAAGCTGGAGCCGATGATCGGATTTGAACCGACGACCTACTGATTACGAATCAGTTGCTCTACCACTGAGCTACATCGGCATTTTTGAAAGCTAAGTATACTGGCATAGGCTCATTTTGCAACAATCCGGGCTTCAAACTGCTGAAAAAATAATACGTTTTTTTACCTGCCGGTACTATCTTCAAGCGCTTCTTGGCAGACCAAGCAGCGGGTCGCATTGGGGTACAGCTTGAGGCGGCGTTCTGCAATTGGTTGTCCACATTCAATACAAATACCGTAGGTCCCCTCGGCAATCATTTTGAGCGCCTGACCGATCATATTGTATTCTGCTATTTCATTATCCTGAAGCGAGATTTTCAGTGTTTCAAGCGAAAGAGACTGGGCCTGATCGCCCGTGTCCTGCACTTCACCAACGGCAGCATTGCGCATTTGATACAGATCGGCAAGCTGCGCTTCAAGCTCTTTTTTGCGCTCTAAAAGCTCTTTTTTTATTGCTTCAAGACTTTTGCCGGCCACTACCCCTTTTTTGATTTGGGTCACGGTAGATTCCTTTTTTGTTTGAAAAACGTTTTAAGCAGAGCGGCGGCCGCTTCCGCCTCGATACCCTGACGAACTTCTTTAATGCACTTTTTGTATAACTGAGTCTCAAGTTGATTGTCAAGTTGATAGCCAAAAAGAGGCGAACGTGCGCCATAAACAACCGCTTCAAGACGACTCAGTCCAATTAACCCCATACACATCGCGCATGGCTCAAGCGTTATATAAATGGTACAGCCATCAAGCCGCCAATCACTTCGTTTTTTAGTGGCTTGCGCAATCGCTAACTGTTCGGCATGCGCGCGCTGACTCTTGCGCGTTTCAACTTGGTTATACCCCCGACCAATGATCACCCCAGAAGCATCGACGACGATCGCCCCGATCGGCACTTCATCACGTTCAGCCGCTTTACGGGCAAGCGCAAGCGCCTTGCGCATAAAAAAATGGTCATCAGGTATTTTTTCTTGTCGTGCGCACATTATTTTCTCAGCAGGTTGTGAACGGTGAACAGGTTGGCAAAAAAACTCTTTTTTTATATACTAAAGTATCGTAGATTACCACAAGAAATAGAGCTCATAAAGATAAAGAGCGCGCCACATTTGCCCTTTCAGGAGTTTGTATGTCAAAAGAAAAGCCAAGCGATACTTCAACCTCTTACAGTGCCAAATCGATTCAGGTTATAGAAGGGCTTGAGGCAGTTCGCAAACGACCGGCGATGTATATCGGCTCTACCGGTATTAATGGTCTGCATCATTTGGTATACGAAGTCGTCGATAACTCAGTCGATGAGGCGCTTGCCGGCCACTGTACAACCGTAACAGTCATTTTGCATGCCGATGGATCCTGCTCAGTTGAAGATAATGGACGCGGGATTCCAACCGATATTCACCCGACTGAAAAAATCTCTGCCGCTGAAGTGGTTCTTACCAAACTCCATGCTGGTGGTAAATTTGACAAAGAAACCTATAAATACTCTGGCGGCTTACATGGCGTCGGGGTCTCGGTTGTCAACGCATTATCAAAACGCCTTGATCTTGAAGTTTTCCGTGATGGCGAAATTTACGCGCAATCGTATGAAAAAGGAAAGCCGCTCGCTCCCTTAAAAGTTATCGGCGAAACTGAAAAGCGCGGTACACTTATTCGCTTCTGGCCAGACAACAGTATTTTTACTGAAACAACCGCATTCAGCTTCGATACGCTTGCTGCCCGCCTACGCGAACTTGCATTTCTCAATAAAAAATTAACTATTTCAATCACGGACGAAGCCACCAATAAAAAGCATGAGTTTTATTTTGAAGGTGGTATAGTTTCGTTTATTGAATATATCAACTCAAAAAAAACACCCGTTTTTGCCGACGTCATTCATTTTGAGCAAGAAAATGATCAGTATGTGCTTGAAGTTGCTATGCAATATAACGATGGATTTGGCGAGCAGCTCTTTTCATTCGTAAACAACATCAATACCGTCGAAGGTGGGACGCACGTTTCAGGTTTTAAAACCGCACTCACCAAAGTGTGTAACAAGCGCGCACTGCAGATGAATGTCATAAAAGGTGATGAAAGTTTTTCAAGCGAGGATGTCCGTGAAGGATTAGTTGGCGTTATAACGATCAAAGTACCCGAACCTCAATTTGAGGGGCAGACCAAAACAAAACTGGGCAATAGCGAAGTAAAAGGGATTGTTGATTCATGGTCATTTGCCGCTCTTGATACGTATCTTGAAGAGCATCCGCACGTAGCGAAAGCAATATTAGAAAAAGCAGATCTTGCCAAACGAGCACGCGAAGCAGCCAAAAAAGCACGCGATCTCACACGCCGCAAGACCGCACTTGAGGGAGCAGTCCTTCCCGGCAAGCTCGCTGATTGCTCAAATGAAAATCCGGCTGATACTGAGCTTTTTATCGTCGAAGGTGACTCTGCAGGAGGTTCGGCAAAGCAAGGCCGCGATCGTCACAATCAAGCAATTTTGCCACTCAAAGGTAAAATTTTAAACGTTGAAAAAGCGCGCCTTGATAAGATGCTTTCAAATGATGAAATTAAAGCACTCATCTCTGCAGTCGGATGCGGCATCGGGGCTGAAGAGTTTGATACGAGTAAAGCTCGTTATCACAAAATTATTTTAATGACTGATGCTGATGTCGATGGTGCTCATATTCGAACGCTTCTGCTCACCTTTTTCTTTAGATATATGCAGCCGCTTATTGAAAAAGGTTATTTGTATATTGCTCAGCCACCTCTTTATAAAGCAAAGCTTGGCAAAAAAGAGCAGTATTTAAAAGATGAAAAATCGTTCAAAGATTTTCTGCTTGATTGGGCTCAAGAGCAGACAACGCTCTCAATAAATGGCAAAGAGATTGAGCAGGAGCAGCTCAAAAAACTTTTTGCCGATGTTCGCGCTTACGAACAAAAAATAACCGAATTAGCGCACTCGTTTAAAGTTACGTATGAAAACGCTCATCAGCTGGTTCTTGCTGCGCATGCGCAACCGTGGTCAAAAACTGAAGACATAGAACCACTTATCGACCAGCTCAAAAAACAGTTCAAAAAATATCACATTTCAACCAAAATGGTGCAGCCGGCGTCAACCGAGGTTGGTGAACTAACTCCTGAAAAGACACTGATTGTCTTCAAGCTTTTAACACGTGAGTGGTCAGTCGATACACAGTTTTTTGCTTCCCCCGAGCTACCAGCGCTTACTGTTCAACTCAAGCCATTACTCATTCTTGAACAATCAGAGTGGACGATGCAGGTAATCGGCAAAGAGAAAAAGATAACTGATCGCGGCATTTTCCGCTTGATTCATGCCATCGGCGCAATCAGTAAACCATATATGTCTATTCAGCGCTATAAAGGTCTTGGTGAAATGAATCCTGATCAACTCTGGGAAACCTCAATGGATAGCAAAACGCGCACGCTCTTGCAGGTCAAAATCGAGGATGCTTTAGAAGCTGATGCCTGGTTTTCAACCCTTATGGGTGATGATGTTGGCGGTCGCCGTGATTACATTGAACAAAATGGGCAATTTGTAAAGAATTTGGATGTCTAATGCAAAATATTTTTAAAACGGTTCAACTGCCAAAACGAACGATTGTTGGCATAAGCCAACGGATAGCGCCTTCGTCAAACCCGTCTGCACAGATTGGTCAATTTTGGCAATCGTTTTTTATGAATGGGTATAATAAAAAAATTGAGCACGCGATCAAACCGATGACCGTGTGTAGTCTGTATACTGATTATGCACCCGATGGTTCGTATACGCATACTATCGGTATTCCGGTCACCAAAATTGAAAAGCTACCCGAAAATCTTGTGCGCATCGCTATCCCAGCCGGTTCATATGCCTGCTGGCAATTTAATGCTCCACCGGCAACTGCGGTACCACAATTATGGAAAGATGTCTGGACAAGCAAAGATTACGAACAACTGCGCGCACAACGTATCTTCACGGTTGATTTTGAGGAATACCCATTTCCGTTTGACAACAGTGCAAAAACTGCTTTCTCGGTGTACGTAGCGATACAATAACATGATGCTCGATACCTCTTTGTACGCCCAGATTAAAAACTACTGCTTTGATCATAAGCTGATTGCCGATGGCATGACTGTTGTCGTCGGGCTTTCGGGTGGTCCAGATTCCGTCTTTCTACTGCATTTTCTGGCTGATCTTAAAAAAGAGTTTAATCTTTCATTAGTTGCTGCTCATCTTAATCATGAGTGGCGATCAACGGCCGATAACGATGCAGAATTTTGCCGACAACTCGCATTACAACTTGGCATCCGGATCGTCATCAAAAAAGGCAGCGAACTGGGCTACAAACCGCGCTATAACGGTTCAAAAGAGGAATTTGGGCGGAAATTACGCCGATTTTTTTTTACTGAGTTGGCAAAGGAATATAACGCCCATGCAATTGCACTCGGTCATCATGCGGATGATCAGCAAGAAACGTTTTTTATGCGTATCATCCGCGGCACCACTCTTACCGGACTAACCTGCATGAAACCGATTGAGGGGCTCTATATCAGACCGCTTCTTGCTACGGCAAAACAGGAAATTCTTGATGCTCTTACGCTCAATAAAATAAATTACTGCACCGACAAAACAAATACCGACCAATCGCATCTGCGTAATCGCATTCGCTCACAGCTCATCCCCGCAGCAAAAACGTGTGATGAGCGATTTGCAAACCAATTTCAGCGATCGCTAGCTCATATTCAAAAAGTTGAAAGCTTTTTAGACAAATTAACCGAAGAATCTTTTAATTCATGCAGCATTCAGGTAAATACAATGCGTAGTCTCAATATGGAAAAACTTACCGCTTTAGATCCGTTTTTGCGTGATCGCGTCATAACGCGCTGGCTTATCGAGCATAAGATCATGTTTCCGCTCTCTGAATCATTTATCAAAGAAATTAACCGCTTTCTTTTTGACAGCAAAAAAAAAGAGCATCAATTGACGCCCCTCATGGCGCTACAGCGCGAAGATGATCATATTACACTAAAAAGTCGTCTGCAATCATAATTCGTCCTTAAAAATATTCCACTCGCTCCTCACACCGCTCTATGATAAATCAACCTTGAGGAGCACCCATGATACCAATACTGCTTCTTTTTTTGGCAAGCAACGCTCTCTTTTGCATGCAAAAAACCAACAAACCTATGACAAAAGAACTCGCTGAGTTTCTCACTTTTACCGAACATCTGAAGCTTTTACCGACTGATATGCGCAAGGAAATCAATATTTTTTATGGAGGCATAAATTACTCCTTACATCATCTGCCTCCAGAAGAAAAGCTTATATGGGCGCATGGGAACAATCAGGGGTATCTTTTATCAACTGACTCGGCAGCAGTCGTGATCCCTTCACCGCCACACAAGATACGGCACACTAAGGACACTATTTCGACTTTTGAATTCAAAGACCCTTACCATGAATATCAGATCGTCGAGAAAAAAACGAAGAAAGAAAAAGAAAAAAAAAAGAGCTCGCTTATAAAACGCACTATACATGCTTGCAAAAAAATTATTTCAAGCGACACCTCAAGCAACCCTCTTCCGTTCAACTACTGTGAGCTGGCACTTAAATCACAGCATTTTGGCAAACATATAATAACCGAAAAATATAAGCGTAATCCGCTCGGGCT
>JAGVKP010000083.1 GCA_020050475.1 Candidatus Babeliales bacterium | reverse complement strand
CCGGTCGAGATACCAGCATCGAGCACAACAATCCCACTCACCTGCAACCCAAAATGCGCAAGCGCATGCTCTAATTTAAAGCCAGCGCGCGAGACATATTTTGGCCGATCATCAATCATCTCAACAACCGCATCCTCTTTGATCATCGTACCCGGCTTGGTGACCACCTGCCCATCAACGCGAACTTTACCTTGCATGACCATACTTTGAATAAATGATCTGCTTAAATCAGGTTTTTGGAGAGCAAGGATATGATCGAGGCGCTGCTTTGCCATAGCATGGTCCTGCTAATTTATTGACTTTATTTTGCGTGATTTTTGATACTGATTCTACCAGTATACCCTGTTTGCGAAAGTTATGACATGAATCGCCGTACTCTTTTACTCCTGCCTTTTCTGTGCTCTTCATTTACACAGGCAATTCAAAAGGAGCAGGAGGCGGGAGTCCTTGTCTATGCGCGCAACCCGCAAGGAACCGTATCCCTTTTACTGGGTGTCCAGAAAGAAGGCCGCAGCCTGCGTACCAAATATACCTGGGGTGAATTCAAAACGGTCCAGCAACCGGATGAGCCGGATTTTCCACGTATGACTGCAGCTCGCGCACTCAATGAAGGTACGCGCTGCTATTTTGGATTAGAGATTTTTAAAAAAAATCCCGGCCAAAAGCCATCCCTCAATATCTGCAAAGCAGGTTTTGATACTATTTATGCGCGTTTGAACGCTGCCAATCTCATACCACTGACCCCGAACTGCTCGATATATCTGATGGAAATTGACTGGATTGAGGCCGCCCAGCTTAATGCTGCCCCGCTTATTTATAATAACGGCAAGCTTCTTCCCGGATCAGTAAAAAAGCAGTTTATGTGGGTACCGTATCAAACACTTCTTAATCAGCTCAAACAGACAAAAAATAGAAATACCGCGCAACTCCCCCTTATTGGTCGCGTCCGCTATGGCTCAAAAATCAGCGGTTGTCTGTATGATCTTTTACAAAACAAAAAGGCAACTGCGATTTTACGCGCAGCTGCCTGAAAAAAAAAGATTTTGATTGTATGTTACGCCGCTACCGGGCCTTCGGCAATAATTTGCGGCACCTGGTGCGCCATTAGCACATCATCATGCTGCAGTTTAAACCATGAGCTTTTTTCGGCTGTTGCCAATAATCCACGCATCGTATCTGATAGTGGAAAGAAATAGTCGCGCGCTAAACGAATCTGCTCTTCAAGGACTTTTTTGAATGGGCATACGACAAATACCCCCTCATTGGTCTCAAGCGTCAGATTGCCGGTCGCAATTCCTTTTTGCAGCGATTCGCGCATTTCGCTCATTGTTTTAACCGCCTGCCCATTTACCTCTTTCAAGATACTGCCGGGCATTAACGAGCGGGAGCGATGCGCTTGCGAATCAGGGAATATGTGCGTAATAATAAGTGCTGGCTCCATCTGATATTTCATTTCGGCATATTTTGCCAATGCGGGCGCTGCGTTAACTAAAATCGGCAGATGATTGAGCGTCAGTGGTTGCACCACCATGCCGGCAACTATCTAATAATCAATTTTTTCATACCCTGGATATGCACGGCGAATAGGTAAAAGCTCCGTTTGGTCAAACGTAAGTGAAATATCTTTTCGCTCACCGCGACGATACGTCACCAGATTAACCTCTTGCCCCAATTTGAGTTGCGAAACGTAATCAATGAGCGCGACCTTTTCATCATGCAGCGTCAGCTCACCGTAGACATCAAGTCGTTGATGATTAATTTCATAAATCATATCACCCCGTTTTACTCCGGCTTTAAAAAGAGGGCTGCCTTTATAAACATCCACGACATATAACCCACCCGGCTGCGGGTTACCCAAATAAGAGGTCAGACTCTCACTGGCATTATTAAAAATAATTCCTAAAAAAGGCTTGCGCAGGAGTTTGACCTTGCGCAGATCATCAAGCACAATTTTGAGCTCATTAATCGGAATAATATAGCCAATATTTTGCGCATCGGGTGCATAGAGCGTATTGATTCCTATTACTTGGCAGAGTCGATTAACCGAAGGACCACCAGAATTACCCGGATTGATCGGCGCATCAATCTGAATGAGATGCTGCTCGCGACCGCTCACTACCCCGACGGTACTTTTGAGCCCCTGCTGACCCAGTGGGTACCCGAGCGTCATCACCTCATCAGCCCGTTGCACCATCATCGAATCACCCAAATCAAGATACGGCACTTTACCCAAAACCGTTTTGATAAGCTCTAACCCCTGCTCAGAAATTTTCAAAAGCGCTAAATCTCTTTCGGGACTTACCCCGATAACCGAGACGTCAATCTGCTGTTTGCCCAATGACGGAATCTGTATCCAGACAGCGCGCGCTTGATCGACGACGTGCGCATTGGTTACAATCTCGCCACGCTCATTGATAAAAAAACCACTGCCGGTTCCTTGAAACTGATTAGGCGTCTTGTAAGGCTGCAAAAGATCGATCGCGCCAACCTGCGCAAAAACCTGAACGACCGAATCGCGTACCTTGGGCTGGAGATCGCTCCACGGCTCTTGCACGACGACCCGTTCAACTACCTTTGGCTGCACATCATGAAACGAATCACTCTTTAAATTTGTATCATTTTTTACTTGTAGCTCTTTACGAAATTCATCATGCAGCCGCTGCACACGCCCCATCCAATAGACACTCGCTCCTGCAAGGCCAACAAAAACCAAAGAAATTGACCAGATGCCTCTGTTCATAAACTCTTCCTTTAACCGTAGATAAAACATAGAACTGAATAATGGTTGATTGTAGCTTTATTTTCAAAATTTGCCAAAATCGGGTCATATCAGTCGATTTGCAAAAAAAAAGATAAAAAATTATCATTGAAAGCTATACACAAGCAGTTTGCAAAGGAGTATTTCGGCATGAGCAGTCAGCACGCACCGGTTGTCACCTTGGAAAAAATAGTTTCGCTCTGTAAGCGGCGCGGCTTTGTCTATCCTGCTGCTGAAATTTACGGGGGTCTCAATGGTGTCTATGATTTTGGCCCGCTGGAAACACTCCTCAAGCAAAATATTCGTGCTGCATGGCTTGAATCTCTGTATCAAGCAACTGATGACATCCTGTTAATGGAGGGCGCACTGCTGGCACCGCAAGCAGTGTGGCAAGCTTCAGGACACATTGCCAATTTTAATGATCCGATGGTCGACTGCCTCAATTGCAAACATCGCTATCGTACCGACGAAATCGATACCCAAAAATCCTGCCCGGCCTGCGGCCAGAAAAAATGGACGGATGAGCGGATGTTTAACATGATGTTTAAAACACATGTCGGTGCTTCATCTGATGCAGCTAGTGAAGCTTATCTTCGCCCGGAAACGGCACAATCAATTTTTGTCAATTTCAAAAATATTATGTCCACCAATCGCGTCAAGATTCCGTTTGGCGTTGCTCAAATTGGTAAAGCGTTTCGTAATGAAATTAATCCACGTCAATTTCTTTTTAGGATGCGCGAATTTGAGCAGATGGAGATTGAGTGGTTCTGCAAAGCTGAAACGGCACGCACCGATTTTGAATTTTGGTCGGCTGAGCGACTTAAATTTTATGAGATGATCGGCGTAAAAAAATCACATATCCGGATACGACCGCACGCACAAGATGAGCTTTCGCACTACTCGCAAGCAACCTCTGATGTAGAATATCAGTTCCCATTTGGCTGGAAGGAACTTGAAGGAATTGCGTACCGTACTGATTTTGATTTAAAACAGCACGCCCACTGTTCATCAAAAGATCTTGCTGT
>JAGVKP010000093.1 GCA_020050475.1 Candidatus Babeliales bacterium | reverse complement strand
TTTTTTTGCAGATCAGGCTTGATTTTGACGTATCTTTCGATTATTTCATTGATCGCATAGCGATGCGTCACGCTGTGATCAAGAAGTGAAAAATATTCAGGATTAAGTGCATGGCGATGAATTATTTCATCCGATTGATACGGCTGATCGCTCACTGGTTCAAAATAGTATTCCCATACATTAAAAGCTCCATGATAGCCATTGGGCATCCAATACGCTGATCGCTCATCCCAATACACCACTGGACATATTTCCGGATGATCTTGGCACCAAGCAAGATGATTGAGTGCGTGATAGAAGTTTGAAAAGAGTCCCGCATTTTCGCAACCAATGACATATTTTTCTTGGCATAAAGTAGATATAGAGGCCACGAATATAAAAATAAGAAACCATCTCATTTTGACTCCTCGGGTGGTAATTATTGGTACCCTACTAAAAGCGGTCAAAAAATAAAGGCGTACCAGCATTTCCGGTACGCCTGAAAAGTTGAGATTTGATTACTAACCAAACGGATGTTTTCGTTGGTATTTGCTTTCAGCAAACCCAAGCTTCAGAGCCATATAACCGACGAATGGTGCCAAATACTTAATACTTGGTGTCAACTGCACGAGCTTAAAAAGCCCGTACCCGGTTGCGCATACGGCAGGCACACCACACAAAAGCGGCTGCTCGTGAGCTTTACACACGATACCATACACGATGTTACCGATTGTTTTGTCAATCGACTTTACGCCATTGAGCGCCGAACCGATAATTCCCGGGTTGTCTTCTTTTGCATAAAAGACGCGCCCACTGGGTAGTCGTTTACCATTTGATCCAGCGTCGATTTTTGGAAAACCTGCACCATCATCGACACCGAATGCGGCGACTGAGGAACAAGCTGTAAATAAAAGTACTGTTTTTTTGAAACTATTCATAATAACCTCCATGAATATGAAAAAAACGTAGAAAGCATTCGAATGCTTTTCCCTATCCTATTTTACCATGAAGGGGGCTAACTGCCAAAAAATCAGCCGCTTTTTTTATACAACTAGAAGATTTTGCCTAGAAATGAACGCTTTGTAGCTAAATTGTCTTCAGCGATGAGTAATTTTTTAATCGCGACAATGCAGGCAATTCGCTTTTTGAAAGAAGGATGCGTATTATTTTTGTCGCCTAATAACCGACAAAGGCTTCGCGCCAAACGGGCTGCTGTTGGGTTCTTCTTTGCAAGAGCATCTAACGTTACTTCATTGCTTGATTGGGCAAGCCAACGAAGTACAAACTCTATTGATGCAGCAGCTTGGGCCGACTCTGCAGCGGGTAGCTGGTCGGCTTGATATTCACAGGCGCGCTTAAAATGATTTGTTTTTTTTTCGCCGTACCATAGTTTTGTCATCAGTGAGGATGAGCGTTTGTGCAATGACATCTCAGCTAATTCATTTTCAGCCCACGTCCTTGCATGTGAAAATTCATGGCGTATGCCACCTTCAAGGATAGAAAGTCCATAGCCATCAGTATTTTTTAGGATGTTTTCGTTTACAAATATATGTATCCTGAGCATATTAAATTCACGTTTTGTTAAAGTATCCATAGTTCTGTAGCAGCGTATCTTAAAAGTTACCTGAGAAGTTTGTCGTGCTTCAAGGGGCTCGGTAGTAATGGTCGTAGGAACTTTTCTTAAATAAGCTGACTCCGCATGTATTTTTCTAATAACGTTTTTTTGCTCTTCGGTAAAATCTTTTTCTGGGTGAAAGCTGACAAATGCATTATGAGATTGGGTAATCGTTTGTATGCTCTGGAGCTCTTTGAAAAATTCTTCTACCTGAATAGGGGTGGTTTCTTGCCAATCAATACGGTCAACTTTGAGCGCTGAGTTTTTAAGCTGCTCTTGCATGCCAAGCTGTATGAACTCTTTGACGCTCATCTTTTTTTGCTTAATTTTTTCAACCTCTCGAGCACAATACTCATCCGGCTGATCAGCTAAATTGATGAGATACTCTTTAAGTACGTGCGATCCCAGAATATCCCTAATCTTTTCGTCAAAAAGCCCTTTGGTTGCAAAAATTTGAAGCGATAGAGAGGTGGCAACTAAAAGATGAATGAGAAAAAGTAACCTGTGCATGCTGCTTTATAAATACTGCTATACGCTTGAAGTGAGAAATTATTAACGCGGCATTCTCTTAAGAGCCGCAAGCTATAATTTAAACTGTTTTAGAGTCCTGTCAATCGAGTTGGTGAGTTGGTAAAGATAGACGGCGGTGTTGTGTGCCCAGGTCATCGGTAATTGATACGTTTTGATGAGCGTAAAGGGATGCGGCTCTGGCATTTTGCGCAGCGTTAAAATACGTGCCCCCTTTTTGAGTTTGCTCAGTTTATCAGTCAGGCTGCGCATCAGCTCATCTGAAAAACAGGTTGAGCACATAAAGACCACGGTAGCATCTGATACAGGTACTGTTAAAATATTTTCATTTAAAAAGCTGAGCTTGGTATTTTTTAAAAGGCGGCGCTTTTCAATCTCTTTTTTTACGTCCATCGCATGATTAAACCGTGTTGGCGAAAGTTCGACACCGACTGCTTTTGCTACTGGCGTGTTCAACGCTACTTGTGTAACCAATTTACCGACACCAGAACCAAGATCGTAAAAGATATCTTTTTTGGTAAGTTTTAAATCATCAAGAAGTTCTTGTGCGCCGGCGTACGTGATCTCGCCATACGTCGCGTTGCCACCTTGTGCATGAATGGTTGATCGTTCATCTTCACCAATAGAAAAACCGTTCACCTGGTTATAAAGTTCGTTACTAATCAATTTTTCAGCGTTAAGTTGAGGATCTTTTGATCCAGCAAAACTCAAAGCGCAAGCAATCGCACTGACTAGACACCCATTGGCAACTACCGAATAGTTCATAGTGGCTGACTCTCGTTTTTAAAGATCCGATTATTTTGACCATACTTTTTTGAGTCGTTATAATCAAGAGAGTATGCATGCAAAAAAATAGTTAAGGATCTCATGGCCACCTTTTTAGTTGATCAAAAAGAGCTGTTTTCAATTCTTTCATCAATGCAACCGATATGCTCAAAACGAACAACACTGGATACGACCTCTTATATTCTCTTTCATGTTGGTCATCGCGAGCTCGTGCTGAAAAGTACTGATCTTGAAGTGAGCCTACAGTCAAGCTGCCGCGTCAACTCAAGCTCGCTTGATGAGACCTCGTTTTTAGTGCCCGGTAAACGAGTCTTTGATTTGGTAAAAGAGCTTGAAGGGGAAATCGAATGCTCACTGAAAAATAATCAGTTTTTTATCAAATCAGGTGCCGTTAATGTCGGGCTTCATATTAAAGATGCGCAGACATTTCCGCCATTTCCGGAGCGCATTGAAAATCTTATGCAACTTGAGGCATCTTTTTTTGTCGAACTGGTTGATAAAGTTGCGTTCTTGATTCCGCCTCATAATGCAAATCCAGCGCTCAATGGGCTCTTTTTAGAGATTGACCAACAAGCGCTTAAAATGACTACGACCGACGGCCATTGCTTGGCGCAAGCGCGTACCAGTAGCTATAAACTTGAAACGCCGCAGCGCTGGTTGCTACCGCGACGCGCAGTTTTTGAGCTGAAAAAAATTCTTGAAAACGTTTCGCAGCCGATGCTTTTTTTGGGCATATGTGGCAATCAGCTCGTGTTTTCCGGCGAGAGTTTTAACTTTTTTACTAAATTACTTGCTGAACAGTTTCCGCACTACGGTGCTATTTTGGAAAGACAAGATTTTGTGCCGGCGGTTCTTGATCGCGCGCATTTTTTAAAGACCTTGCGCCGCACGTCATGCCTTCTTTCAGGTCAGTTTTTAGCGACGCAGTTTGGTTTTGAAGCTGAGCGATTGCATGTAGCAATGGAAAATAAAGAGGTTGGATCAATTAAAGAAGAGCTTTCGCTTGATCAGTTTAAAGCCGCTCGCCTTGATATTCGCTTTTATTCACCGTACCTACTTGCAGGGCTTCAAGCATTTTCTGATGAAAAGATAACCGTTTATTTAAAAAATGCAGCAAAGCCCATAATTTTTGAGGCTGAAAAAGAGTCGTATCAGATTACTTATCTGGTAATGCCTATTTCGCCGACGCAACCGCAATCTTGAGAAATTTGTGCGTATAACCTCCCTCCAGCTCAAAAATGTGCGCTGTTTTTCTGACTATCAGGTTGCCATTAGCGCACCGTATGTCTTGATTGCCGGCGCCAATGGATCGGGAAAAACGTCACTTTTTGAGGCGCTCCATTATGCGTGCTATTTACGCTCTTTTCGGACCCATGTGCCGCGCGAGCTGGTACGATTTGACCAATCTCACTTTTTTATTAAATTGACGGTCGAGCATGAGGGGAGCGAACATGAGGTACAGGTTGGTTTTTCTCATCGAAAAAAACTGGTCAAGATTGATCAACAGTCTGTTGAGTCATATAAGCAACTTGTGCAGTACTATCGCATCATTACGTTAACGCAGGATGATCTGATGCTCATTAAGGATGGCCCTGATGAACGACGACTTTTTATGGATCAGGCAGTACTCCTTGAGCAACCGGAAAAAGCAAAAGAGTTAAAAAAACTCAAACTCGTAGTGCAAAATCGTAACGCGATCTTACAGCGAACTGAGCGGCAGATCGATGATTCGTATCTTGTGTGGACCAAGCAGCTTTTTGATCTTTCTATGGTGCTTGAGAGTGTGCGACGTACCTTATTAGCAGACATTCAGCAGCATTTTGCCGTTCTTGCGCAGCACTATGGTGCTCATTTTCCCGTCATTGAACTTTCATATCGAGCCAAATCGTCGGTATATGGGCAATCATTCGATGTTTGGTTTGAAAAGCATCGTGCTTACGCAATGCAAGAATATGCGCTCGGCAGGTCTCTTTTTGGCGCGCACCTTGATGATCTTGAAATTCGGTTTCAAGGGCAGCCTGCCAAGCATTTTGCGTCGCGAGGGCAGCAAAAGCTCATTTTAGTACTCTTGAAGCTCGCGCAGCTTGAACAGCTCAAGCGCGTCCAGGGGCCTGCGATACTGCTTATTGATGATTTTATGAACGACTTTGATGAGCCGACGGCACGCCGTCTTTTGCAGCTTATAAGGCACCTGGCATGCCAGACCTTTTTTACCTCTCCCCAGGAGGTCGGTTTTTTTGAAAAACTCCTTTCCAGCCATGATTGCCAACGCATTCAGATAGAAACGGACAGACCTCTATCGGGCGAGGCATCTAGCATCGTAACTGATGAACAGGTGGTCGCTGGAGCACTATAAATTTTGTACGATTTGACAAATAAGCAAAAGCAACTTACATTCTATGTAACATTCAGGCAGTTTTACTCGTAATTTAAAGCAAGATCG
>JAGVKP010000007.1 GCA_020050475.1 Candidatus Babeliales bacterium | reverse complement strand
AGTCATGGAATTTAAAAATTTGTTTAACTTCAGGGTGTGCAATTGGGGTACTTTTTGGTTTCCTACATAGTATTAGATCGTTTTCTTTTTTAGGCGCTGGTGTATTTTTTTTTACCACCTTACTACCAAAGAACATAATAAGATGGAATCTAAAGCTGTTGCTCATTTTAAGTGTTTTAATTGCAGGGGCAATACCAGGGTTTATCTTAGATACGATGTGCAAAAAAACAGATGCTTATTTTGAAAGAAATGGCCTACCGGTTGAACGATCTCAGAAAAAACATGTTCTTTGGCATCAGGTTTATATTGGCTTAGGTCTTTTGAATCACCCTGCTAATTCTCATATTCAATACGAAGATTCGAGTGCTGCACAAAAAGTTAAAGAGTATAATCCCGAGGTTGCTTACTGTTCCGCAGAATATGAAGCAATATTGCAAAACGAGGTGATGGATTTTATCAAAAAAAATTTCAGCTTATTTCTGATAACTCTTTTTGCGAAAATTGGTTTGCTACTCGGTTTTTTCATCAAGTTTGCGAATGTTGGTATCCTGAGCTTCATTTATGGAGAAAAATGCTTGCGAAAAAATTTACCTTTTCTATTGGCGCTTATTGGTGAGTCTCTATTTTCAATTATTGCTGTTCCGATCCATGAGTATGCGCTGGGTTATATTGTGACATCGACGTTATGGGCTTTCTTTGTGATAGATGAGCTGTTTAAATCTAATTTCTTACGAATTAATTTTTTGAAATCAAGAGCAAGGAAAGCTATAATGAACCCCAAAAACTTGACACGGTAAAATTGAAAATGTGTCAGTGGTAATGAACATGAAAATGAACATTATTATTTGGGGATTTCTATGGCGAGAAGATACAAAAAACACAATGGTGCATTTAAATCGAAAGTTGCACTAGAAGCAATCAAAGAGCAAAAGACGTTGGGACAATTAAGTCAAGAATACAGCATTGCATCAACGCAGATATCAGCATGGAAGAAGCATCTTGAAGAAAGCGCTTCTGTGTTATTTGAAGCAAGGCAAGAAAAAAACCATCAAGAAGAAATCGATAGCTGCATCGTATAATTGGCCAAATAACCGCAGAACGCGATTTTTTAGAACGTGCGCTCAGTCGTTAGAGCTGAAAAAGCGTAAGCAATTGGTTGGGTGCGCAGGAAAAGGCGTAAGTTTTAAAAGAAAGTGCGAATTGCTGAATGTATCAAGGGGGTCGATGTATTACCGGCCTAGGGACGAAGAAAATGATGATGCAGTTATTATGAACGAACTTCGCGAAATCTATCAAGAAACGCCTTCCTATGGCTATCGCCGCATGACAATTGCTTTGAGAGAAAACGGCTTTTTGGTAAATCATAAAAAGGTCTTTGCACTTCTTAAAGCTGCTGGCATACAGGCAATTTATCCTCGCAAAAAAACAACCATAAGAAATCAAGGTCACAAGATCTTCCCTTATTTGTTACGCGACGTGCGCATTGAACGACCTAATCAAGTCTGGCAGGTAGATATAACGTACATAAAAATACGTGGGGGCTTTATCTATTTGGTCTGCTTAATCGATGTTTTTAGTCGAAAAATCATGGGATGGAAAGTATCAACTTTTCTTGATACGGCACCGTGCCTAGAAGCTTTAAATAGCGCTTTACAGAAAGGCATTCCAGAGATTGTTAACAGTGATCAAGGATGCCAGTTTACCAGTGATGCTTGGATCGAGACGTTACAGCAAAACGAAATCAAAATAAGCCTGGATGGTAAGGGCAGATGGGCAGATAACGTTTATGTTGAAAGACTTTGGCGTACGATAAAATATGAGATGGTGCATCTGCATAGCTTCGATACCGTCTCTCAAGCGAGAGATGCGCTTGCTCGCTATATTACTTTTTATAACGCGCGGCGCTATCATTCAAAGCTTAATTATCACACACCAGACGTTATTTTCTCTAAAAAAATCATTCCGACTAAGGAGGAACTATTTGAAGTATTTAGGTCTTCACAACCTTACCACTCGGGAGCTTCCATGATTTAAATCTTTTTGAGATTTCGTGTCTTGACGAAGGGGTTCACTATACATATTAGCTCCTATTTACATACCTTCAATTTTGCGTCAATACTATTACGTAAATTGTAAATTGTAAATAAGGTATGGCTTTGAAGTCAGGGCCTTACTATTATCTGGATAGCCGATTAAAATACTGTAAGGCTAGTAATGAATATGCGCTTCTTAATACGTATATCTGTTTATCTTATTTGTGCATCGTTGGGGAGCTATCAAGTAGTTTTTTTTGAGCGAATTCCTATTTTTAGTGCTGCGGAAATGCCTTGGAATTATGCAAAGCCATTCGCTTGCCAAAACTATTTCTTTGAAATCTCTCGCCGTTTTGCATCTGCAGGAATCCAAATTGTCGAAAAACCTGAAAAAGGAGATGATTTTTGTGACTTGAGTTCGATTGTGAGCTTTGATCTTTACAAAAAAAAGCAGCTTGAAACGGTCCAAAAGTACCCTTTATCTAAACGCGTACTCATTTTATGGGAGCCGCCAACCGTGTTGCCAGATCAGTATGCAAACATTGAATGGCATGAACATTTTGCTAAAGTACTGACTATGATGGATGATCTGGTTGATAATCAGAAATATTTTAAGTATTACTATCCGCAGGAAAACCTGAAGATGATTGATAATTTGCCTGCTTTTGAAGACAAAAAATTATGTACGCAAATTTCATCAAATAAATGGTTTGATCATCCCGGCCAGCTCTATGGCGAAAGGCAGCAAGTGATACTTTTCTTTGAAAAGGTGCCGTATGATGATTTTGATTTTTACGGGACGCAATGGCCGCAGGGGTATTTCAAGAATTATAAGGGAACGGTCAAAGATAAGACGCAGATCTTAAAAAATTACCGATTTAGCTTTTGCTACGAAAATTGCCATCTACAAAATGGCTATATAAGCGAGAAGATATTTGACTGCTTTCGGGCTGGATGTGTGCCAATTTACTGGGGATGCGAAAATATTACTGATTATATTCCCGAAAATTGCTTTATTGATCGGCGTAAGTTTGCAAATACGTATGAAGTATACGTACATATTAAAATGATGAGCAAAGAGGAGCATGCTCATTATCTTGAAAATATACGAGCTTTTCTTGCAAGCCCGGCTGCGCATCGCTTTTCGCAGAATTATTTTATTGAGTGTTTAGCAAGGCTTTCTCTGCCGGATTATCAAAGACAGCTTCTATTTAATGAGCAAGAAATACAGATGCTTGCCGAAGTTGATTTAATTGAGTGTAATCGACTGGTGCGCTAAGTATTTATTGTTGACGTAAATATCATCCCACTGAATTTTTTTAATAAGACTGAAGTTTTTAGTTTTTAAAAATTCTGCGATTGCGGGGTCGTTTGAATTATTTTCTACATCGATCAAAACAATTTCATACTTGTTGTAATCAATAGATTTGAGTATTTCAAGTTCGCCCCCTTCAGTATCCATGCTTAGATAATCAATGTGTCTGATACCGTACTGATCAAGGATATCTGCAATAGGTAAGCAATCAACCTCAATATATTCGCATGAAGTATTTTGGTTGATGAAGTTGCCGAAACTATTTAAATGCCAATTGTCGTACTTAGAGACCAGTCCGCTGAGGCCTGAAGCCCATTCATGACCAGGGTTTCCCGTTATTTTTTGGAATAATGCCTTTCCCGAAAAATTGGCTACACAGGCTTGAACGCAAGCGCATAACCTGTTTTTTACCAGTTTAGCGAATTGATCAGGGTTAGGCTCTACGCAGATACCTTTCCAGTCAAGATTTTTTTCAAAAAAATAGGTATTACTGTAGCTTATTCCGTCGTGTGCGCCGATATCCACAAAGATACGATTTTTGAGGTTGCCAAAGAGTTGATGAACAAACTTATCTTGGTCAATCTGACTATAATACTGTGTGTGCAAAAAGGTTGAGGACATTGCAATGAGACATAGGGCAGAAAGTTTACGCATTATTTAATCCTTTTTTCTGCTAAATCTATCCGGTGCGCATTAAAATGCAAGCTAACCTGCAGAACGCAAAACTATTTCAAATTGATACATTTTTTATATTTTCCCTATCTATAAAGGCTTTTTTGAGCTACGCTTTTAATACACTAAAAAGGACTTATTAGGCTAATTGAGGGGTTATTGTGAAAAATGTATCAATTTTGCTATCTTTTGCAGCCTGTCTGCCCGGATTTGCACTGGGTATGGAAAACAATAACAATAATAATGCGGTGGTCAAAGTCCGGAGCGGGTCCTTTTCTAATGTGCCTGAAAAAAAATCGATAGCGCCAAATCAGCGTCATTCGGTAGCGCTTACGAAAGAAAAAAAATCACCACCGCGTGATTTAAACAAGCCTGTCGAATTTAGCGAACTAGTAAGAGCAATTGAAGAAAGAGATGATGAAAAGTTTGCCATGCTTTTTAACTTTTACCAAATTCATCACAAAGATTGTAATGTCACCGCAAATGAGCTTCTGCTTAAAGTCTTGAAAGAAAAAAACTGGGCCGAAGCTGATTTTAAGCCATTCTTGACAGAGGTGCTTAAACGAATCGAAGTTGTTGATCGAGGTATGAAGCTGAACGGACAAGGGGCATACACTCTTGCCAAAAAGCAAGGACCAAAGGTTGTTAATGCAATGAAGGCAATAGAAAAGCAGAAAAAAGAAAAACACAAACAGTCTCAAGAGCTTCAACAAGAGCTTAAAGAGCGATTGTCGATTGATTCGTCTGCTTCGCGTAATTCTTCGATTGGTGTAACCGCTCAGCCGGTAGAAAAAAAGAAAGCATCTAAAAAGTCTGAGCAGAAATCAGAAGAAAATAAGTCGCCCGGGTTTCTTGCGCTTCTTCAGGGACTGATTCCTCATCAGAAAAAAGATAACAATAAACCAGAGGCGCCAAGCGTCAATACCATCGAATACAAAACGCTTGAACTTAATCCAGAACAGCTAGAAAATTTACGCAGTAAGCATGATTCATTACCGCAAGAGCTTGCTAATCAAGAGGAAGCTCGGAAAAGTAAGATTTTGCAAGATTCCAAGCTTGATTGAGCTCGTTTATGGACATTTCTTTAGAGGTTATTAAAAGTTTTTTAAAATGGGGGACTTTATGTTTTATTTATTTGCTATTTTACTTAGTTTAAGTTTTTCGCTGAGTGCGATGGAAAACAAAGATAATCTGCCTAATCAGAATCCTTTGCCACGACCAAAGCTGGTGAGAAGTTCGTCGGCAAAAAATCTTTTTGAGCAGCCGCAAAAAGACGTTTTTCCGCTTATTTATCAAGCAGACGTGGATCGCCTTAAAAAGACGGTCGATTTATTTGAAAGGGTAGGTATCAACCCGGACATGATCAAAGAAAAGGACACGAATAGCAGCCCGTTACTCGCGGCTATGCTTCAATTGCAAGCAGTAACTGACATAAAACTTGCTCCGAAAAATGAACAGTTCTCGGTAGGTCCAAGTTCTGCTACGAGCTCTCAGGATCAAAAATCAGAAGATTTAACGCATTTTGTTGAGGAGAAAAAGAACGACGCGCTTAAGGTGGTACGTATTTTCCTCAATGCAAAACCATTCCCAGATATCTGTCAAAAAAACAGTCAAAAAGTATCTGCCTATAAGGTTGCAAAAGAGATGAGCGAAGATAATCCGCGGCTATGGGAAGCGTTCCAGATGATTAAAAAAGAAAATAAGAGCTGGGATGGGATAAAAAAACAGGGTGAAAAAAATATTGCATGGTCAAAGAGCAAGAAAGGGCAAGAAGAGCTCAATAAGCTCTCGCCTTCAGATAAGAAAAAGCAATAACACAAATACGTTTTTGCCTCATTAGTAGCATTTAGATTGCAAAATTGCGTACGATAATATAGATCGTGCGCAATTTTCATTTAAGGGGTGGGGATAGTATGAAGAGGGCTGCGCTTTTATTTGCATGTCTTTTTTTGGTCGCTCAACTGCCATCTTGCGCTATGGAGAATAATGATAAGCTTCCTCCATGGGCCGATAAAAATGAAAAAAAAGAAAAAAAGGGGGCGCTTGATTGGCTCAAAAAAAAGCTTCTGGGTTCTAAAAAAGAAGCCTCATCTTCTCGAACTCCGCTCATGCGTTCCACTTCAGCAAGCGGATCGTCAGCGCTTATGCCGGATTTTTTTCGGGCTATAGAAAAAAATGACCTTGATATGGTTAGACGATTAGTAGTATTTGCTATCGATATCAATCATCAAGAAAAAGGAAGCAAGGATACGCCACTTTTAGCAGCGCTCAAAAATCTTCACTTGTGCAAAAAAGTATCAGCTGAGGAGCAAAAAGCACGCGCTATCATTGGGCTTATTTTGAGTAAGCAGTTTATCTATGAGCTTGATCTAGAAAAAAGGAATTCAAAAGGGTTTGATGCAAAATTATTAGCAAAAAAGTACCAATTGGAAAATGCTCTTTTGGCTATTCAGCGCGTTGAATCGCTGCAAGAAATGAATCGTCAAGCCAATACGTTTTTTAGTAGTAAAGAAAATAGTCTGACTGGCTATGCAGAGTGGCAAAAAGAGATTGATGCTGAAAAGCAAAAAATACTTAAAAAGCAAGAGCAAGAGAAAAAAGAGCAACAAGATAGAGAGAAGTTACTTGCCGAAGTGAAAATGGCTTTGGGGCTTGAGGGCTCATTACCAAGTAGCCCGGCAGTGAAAAGATCAATCTTGACGCCTCAAAATAGCTTGTACCCAATCAAAGTACTGAAAAGCTCTGGGCATTCAACGTCTTCGTCGGTCTTTTTTGCTCCCTTGCCACCTATTCCCGGAAAAAAAGAAGCTGAGACAACTAACAATAATAACGCAGTATCTCGAAACCGTAGTGCCACGATGGGTAGTGGGTTAAGCCCCTATAGTATGATTCCTCAGATTGAACGGATGCCGCTCAAAAAGAAAGAGTCGCAAGAAAAACCGTTGCTTCAGGCGCGGCGGCCGAGCGGTGGATCAAGCAGTGATGACGAGCTGTTGCGCTCATCAAAAAGCAAGAAAAAAGATTTTTGGCCGGCCGTATTTGAAGAGGAAAGAAAAAAATCGACCGGTTCATCATCAAATTCGGAACATTCTGAAGAGAAAAAAGTATTATTAGAAAAAAAAGTTGATGAAAGTAAAAATAATTGAAAGTGATCATTGCGATTTGAATTTAAAAAATGCTACGGTTAGCTACGATTCCTGATCAGTTGCACGGTACACTGAAAGGTAGCTCTTGATCTCTTTTAAAAAAAATCAGCTCATATTTGTTCTCGTTTCAGCGCTGGTACTTTCGGTCGTTACCATAGCTATCTGGTATTACCAGCAGTGTTTTCCTCGTTACGATCTTGCTGCTGCAAAAGAGTATCGCCCGCTTATGCCGGTTGTCGTCATTGGTGGTGGGCCGGCTGGATTGAGTGCTGCTTTGTATACCGCGCGTGCGCAACTTAAAACCATCGTTTTTGCCGGAGCGCAAGCTGGCGGGGAGCTCATGGGGGTGAAAGAGATTGAAAACTGGCCCGGTAAAGAAAAGATGAGCGGTATGCAGGTAATGGACGATATGATCCAGCAGGCGGATCATTTTGGCGCCCAAGTTATTAACGAGCAGGTAGTTGCCATCGATGTCTCGCGTTGGCCATTTGCAGTGCGTACTGAAGGTGGCAAGCTGGTCTATGCATTGAGTGTTATTTTGGCGATGGGAGGTATTGCAAAACGATTGGCAATTCCTGGCGCCCAAGAATACTGGGGTAAAGGGGTTGGCAGCTGTACCATTTGCGAGGCGCCGTTTCAAAAAGGAAAAGATGTCGCGGTAGTTGGTGGTGGTGATACGAGCGCTGAGCGCGCGCGGCAGTTAGCCGTCTATGCCAATAAGGTGTACATGATTGTCCGTGAGGAAAAATTGCAAGCATGCGCGACGGTGCAGGATTATCTGAAGGCGCTTGCTAATATTCAAATTCTGCTGGCGACCAGCCTTGAAGAGATTAAAGGCAATGATCAAGGGGTAACTGGCATGATTATTAAAGATCTTAAAACGAGCACAAAAAAAGAGGTGCCGATCGGTGCGCTTTATTTTGCTATCGGGTATACCCCAAACTCGGCACTTGTTTCACAATTAGTAACCACTGATAGGGATGGTTTTATTTGTGTCGAGTGTCTTTCGCAAAAAACGTCGGTTCCGGGCGTATTTGCTGCCGGTAATGTAGCAGCTTCAGATAAAGCATATGGTAAAGCTGGCGTAGCTACGGGAAGTGGTGTCAAAGCAGGTATGGATGCGATCAGTTTTCTTGAAAGTCTTGGGTATAGTAAAAAAATAGAACAGGAGCTTGCGCCACAGTTTTATCATGATAGTTCGCAACCATTTTTACCACTTATTTTATCGGCACAAGAGCTTGAAGCGTACCAAAAGAAACAACCATCGAAAATGCTCTTGCTCTACTTTTTTGCTGATCACTGCCCCACCTGCCGAAAAATGGGAGCAGCATTATTGGGAATGCAGTCAGGCTATGAAGGGAAAATAGCTATGATAAAGGTTGATCAGTCAAAATCGACCGACATCAATAAAAAATACCAGGTCACGGCAGTGCCGACAGTGGTTATCCTAAAAAACGGT
>JAGVKP010000111.1 GCA_020050475.1 Candidatus Babeliales bacterium | reverse complement strand
TTGTTTTTAGCGACCCTCGAAAAAATCACTAGTGAATGGTAGGTGAAATTGTAGTAAGTACGCGGGCGTTCGATTGGTTCTGTTTGTTCTGCGTGGGCGCGCGGGTGGGTGTCCCGTATATATGGGTACTGTATCTGCTTAACTTCCCTTTAACTTAGTCTTGTTAACTTACTCTTAATTAGTTTCTTATTATGTTGGATGCTAGTAACCTTTAACCTTTAATAAACTCTAATCTTCCTTATTTATTTATTATTCATTATTTATTTATTATTCATTCTTATTCATTCTTATTATTTGCTCATTGTTACTTACTCTTTCTTGCAAACAAAAAAGGTTCACGAAGGCTAAGCCCAGCAGCCCCAGAGATACACGACGCGAGGCATTCAGGATGTCTGGGCGAGAGCCGGAGTGCTCCGCCGCGCCAACTATTCCTTTGAAATAAATGACCCACAAAAGTGCTAAACTTACGCAATAAAACAGATGCTTGCTATAATTATCGGACGTTATCCCGGGCGCCAGGCGCTGTGGAAAACTATTCAGTGCTGAGGCCAAACAAGAAAATGGGTATTATTTAGGGCTCTAAAAAACCACCGGAAAGCCCTGTTAATCAAAGCCAGAAAAAAGAGATAGAAAAGCGCGGCTTAAAAAACTTGAGTGGGTAAGACTCAGATTATCTAAAAAATTATTTGACATTTTTTTACGATTGATTTAAATAATATACGTGAAAAGCATTGAAAACAAAACATCTTTCAACAGAAAAAAACTATAAGGACTTAGGATGGGAAAAATTATAGGAATTGACTTAGGTACCACCAACTCGGTCGTTTCATTCATGGAAGGCGGCAAAGCAAAGGTTATCCCAAGCAAAGATGGTGGTAATATTATCCCTTCCGTCGTTGCCTATACCAAAGATGGTAAACGTCTCGTGGGCACCATTGCAAAACGCCAAGCAATCACCAACCCAGAAAATACTATTTATTCGGCAAAACGCTTCATTGGCCATCGCTACGATGAAGTGGCAAATGATGCAAAAAATATGCCGTACAAGCTCGCCAAACGCCCGAATGGCGATGTGGCGATCGTGGCGCAAGGTAAAGAGTACGCACCGCAAGAGATCTCAGCAGCCGTCTTGAGCCTTATTAAGCAGACGGCAGAGGAATATCTAGGGGAAAAAGTGACCGAAGCGGTCATCACCGTCCCTGCCTATTTTAATGACTCGCAGCGCCAAGCGACCAAGGATGCCGGCAAAATTGCAGGCCTTGAGGTCAAACGTATTATCAACGAACCGACCGCTGCCGCACTCGCGTACGGTATGGATAAAAAAAAGAGCGGCACGATAGCCGTCTTTGACTTTGGTGGTGGTACGTTTGATATCTCCGTTTTGGATATTAGTGACGGCGTCATTGAAGTAAAAGCGACCAACGGCGATACGCATCTTGGTGGTGACGATCTTGATCAGCGCATTATCGATTTCATGATTGATGAATTTAAAAAAGAGCAAGGCATCGATCTACGCAATGATAAAATGGCATTACAACGCTTAAAAGAAGCGGCAGAAAAAGCTAAAAAAGAGCTTTCTTCATTAGCAGAAACGGAAATTAACCTTCCGTATATCACTGCCGACGCTTCAGGACCAAAGCACCTGAATATTAAAATTTCACGTGCTAAATTTGAAGCGCTTTGTGCTGATCTTTTTAATCGCCTTCTTGAGCCGTGCAAACGCGCAATGAGTGATTCGGGCATTTCAAACGATCAGCTTGACGAAGTAATACTTGTTGGCGGATCGACCCGTATTCCTAAAGTCCAAGAGATGGTCAAAAAGTTTTTCGGCAAAGAGCCAAATCGCTCAGTTGACCCGGATGAGGTGGTTTCGGTTGGTGCTGCTATTCAAGGTGGCGTATTGGCCGGAGAAGTAACCGATGTACTTCTTTTAGATGTGACCCCTCTTTCACTCGGTATCGAGACAATGGGCGGCATTGTCGCCAAATTGATCGAACGTAATACGACGATTCCAAGCAAAAAATCGCAAGTATTTTCTACGGCAGAAGATAGCCAAACGGCCGTCGATATCCGTGTCTTTCAAGGTGAGCGCGAATTTGCCAAAGATAATAAAATGCTTGGCCAATTCAGACTCGAAGGGATCACCCCTGCACCACGCGGTGTGCCACAAATTGAAGTGACGTTTGACATTGATGCGAACGGTATCGTCAACGTTTCGGCAAAAGATAAAGCAACCGGCAAAGAGCAAAAGATCACGATCACCTCTTCCGGCGGCCTGAATAAAGATGAGATTGATCGCATGCTCAACGAAGCCAAAGCGCACGAATCTGAAGATAAAAAAGCGCGCGAAACGATTGAAAAGAAAAATCGCTTGGACGGATTGATCCTTGAAATTGAGCGTTCACTCAAAGAAAACAAAGAAAAGATTCAAGCAAGCGATGTGCAAGCAATCGAAGCGGAACTTGCTGCGGCACAGACCGTGCTGAAAGAAAAAGCAACTGATGATGCCGCATTGCAAGAAGCAACCGATAAGCTTTCGCAAGCGTGGTATAAAGTTGCAGAGCAACTCTATAAACAAACTAATCAGCAATCACCTGAAGGCTCAGGATCTTCAACGAATGACCAAGGGCCGATCGATACTGACGCACAATAGTATCATTACGAACACAAAAAACAACGGGGCGCTTTTTACGGCGCCCCTCTTTTTTTTGAATCTTTATGTTACTGCCCAATTTAACATCAGAGGTGTACCTACGGTGTAAACAAGTGCAGCTTCTTGTAACGATTTATATGTCCAAATCTTGCCTACTTGTTGACAAGATAGCTCTACTTTTATCCCGCCACTTGGGAGTTTTGTATCATTCTTTGTTAGCTCGAGCATACCTTGAAATGGAGCACGATCAAAGTCCAAATAAGCAATTCTTTTATGCTCAGCCTTTGATGATTCATCGTCACGATGATTATCACGGAACGTCAAGAGTTCAATTTTACTATTATAATCATAAAGATTCCCAAAACGCTTTTTTACAACGCTTAAGAAATCTCTCTCAAAAGATTCGATTTTTTTTAGAGCTTCATCAGATTGAGCTCCAAAACCCATTTGATATTCATTTTCGCTGAAGGTTATAGATGCATTTAAAGGTTTTCTAAGAAACGCTCTTGAAATGTACCAAGACAAATATTCCGCGATGCCAGCGCCAACATAAACAGTCGGCAGAATTACTTTCGGCGTGAGCCAATCTTTAAGCTCTGCCCGCACCGCGAGCGAAGCACCTGCCAAATAAGAAATCATTATCAGAAAAAATAATTTTTTAGATTTCATACTAGATCCTTTGTATGTATTTAATGGTATCTAGTATCTAAAATACCCCCCCCTCTAAATTGTCAATCTGAATTATAAAAACAGGGCGCTTTTTATAGCGCCCCGCCTCTTTTAAATTCGCTTTTTTCTATTTTTTTATTTGGTCAGTCCGCAAAAGGCAATGACCCCAAGACCGGCAACTCCATATGCATAGCCAATTTTTTTCAGCCACGGCTGCGGATAAATCTCAACGCTAAATTTATCCGAATGGCTCACAGCAGTAACTCGTTCTTGCTCTAGAACTAGAAATCCCCTATACAACTTGGAGTGGAATGGCACCTTAGTGGTTTCCAAGCTGCCAAGGGTAGGTGTTTGAGCTTTAATCTTCGATTCGTCTTTTATTAAGTCATATTGAGCACAATTCTGAGATCCAAATATCAGGAGTGAGGTCATCTTTTTTACTGATTCATTTTCGTTTAAGACTAGCCCTTCAATTCCTTTGGCTGCAGATTTATAATCATCCCATGTATACTTTCCCGCCATTTCATTTTTAATAAGAGCACACTGTTTTTTGTACCGCTTCCACAAATTGCAATAGCCAACAATACCAACTACTGCATAAGTACCAGCTATTACCGCTTTGGGCGTCAGCCAATCTTTAAGCTCTGCTTGCATTT
>JAGVKP010000062.1 GCA_020050475.1 Candidatus Babeliales bacterium | reverse complement strand
GTGAGCGGATTCCATATCTTGGCAGTTCTATCCGCCGATCCGGTAGCAAAATACCTACCATCCGGGCTCCACCCAACTGAAAGAATATCATTGGTATGGCCCGAGAGCGTATGCTCAATCTGTCCGGTGAGCGGATTCCATATCTTGGCAGTTCTATCCGCCGATCCGGTAGCAAGATGCTTATTATCAGGACTCCAGGCGACAGATACAATTAAGCCAATCTGCCCTGATAATGTGCGTAGGGGTTGGCCAGTCAACGGATTCCATAGCTTAACTGTTTCATCGCTTCCTCCGGTAGCAAGATTCGTACCATCAGAGCTCCAGGCAACTGATAGAGGTGTATCTGTATGGCCAATGAGTGTATGTAGCAATTGACCGTTTAAGGAATTCCATAGCCTAATAATTTTATCCCATGATGCCGTTGCAAGATACTTGCTATCTGGGCTCCACCCAACTGAACTAATTTCCGCAGGCCCATCCTTAAGCGTCCGTATCAGGCGAAAATCGTGTATATCGAGAATTGACAAAATTCTTTGCGCAACCATGATACCAAGGTCATCATCAAGATCTAAAAAAGCTACCCAGTTTTTCCCTTGTTTAAAAAGCCTAAGCGATTCAGGCGAGAGTAGACGCTGTGCAAGTTGATTTATTGTTCCATCCAAAAGCATTTGCATATCTAGAAAATCTGCGGCTTTTAAAAGCCGCGCAATGGGAATTAACCCAAAAGATTTGGTATCGGTAAGCACAGAAGCAAGACGCTTTCCGTCAGAAAAAGATGTAATGAGTTCATAAAGGTTTTCAAATGTTTCTTTACTGATCTGCTGAAGATCGAATATAAGCGTATCTTTCTGACCAGTATCTTCTATAAAATGAGTCAGCACCTGTGAAGCCTTGATAAACGCATCGATCTTATTTTTTTCCTTCAACGGCTTGGTAACGACTCCATCTTGCAGCACAAAATTATAGATTCCCGGTTTGAGATTAACGGCGATCATCTCTTCGATCTTTTTCTCGACCAGATCAACCAAAAAACGATCCGTGCTGTGAGAGCCAAGATAACTCAAAAGGATGCCAAGCTTCTTGCGGTCTTTTTCCGCCGTCACTAATTGAGTGATTCTTTTTTGCACCGCTTTTAAAAGGGAGGTAATATCAAGAAATCTGAGCTGCTTGTAAAGCTTTGCAAGTACAAAAAAATCAGTGTATTGAGCCAATTTTTTTTCAATGTTAGCAGTACTGCCAGCATTTTTGATCAGATCTAAAACTATTTTGAAATCGCTCGTATCAAGCTCAAAGAGAGAGAGTTGATTATCGGTCATCGGCCCTGCTTGCTCACGTACCGTTTGCGAAACCATTTTCAAGAGATTAAACGTAGCTGGACCAATCGTCAGTTGCCCATCGCTAACGCGAATCGTAACCGATTCTTGATTAGCATTTTGAGCGCCGATTACCGGCAAAAAGAATAAAATGATCAGACTTGAGGCAAGGCATGCGATACGCTTCATAACAACTCCAGGATTAATTTACTTTACGTATACCTTATCCGGAATTGCAAAGTCATCTCAAGAAAAATTGAACTACCGCTGTTGCGGCTAGGCGCCCTTATAGCTATCAGCTTTTTTACGCTGATCAAGGCGCTCTTTTTTCAGATCGTGGAGTTTTTTGTACGCAATATCAATCACGTTATCAATAAGCTGATACGGCGCAGGCCCTTCTTGCTCAACAATCACTTCGTCATGCGCGGTTTTAATTCGTAACTCAGCACTGTGATGCGCGTGCGGTCTTCCTGGCCTGACCGTAAGATCGATAAAAATAGGCCCGCGCTCATTGGTCAAAAACTCTTCCACTTTTGCCAGCTGATCGTTAGCATAATTTTCAATTGCCTGCGAGGAATCCATTCCTTGAAAATGAATTTTTTTGTTCATGCTCATCCTTTATTTATTTCAAGATCCTTTTCGCGTAACAAACATAACAGGAACTCCGCTCAAATCAACCTGCGCTCGCAAGTTATTTTCCAAAAAAGCACATTGGCTTGGTCCAAACCAATCAGGTTTATTAACGCGCAGTAAAATGGTAATCGGTGCCGCTTTTACCTGCTTTGCCTGAAGCAAAACAAGCATTTCACTTTGGTGATAAAGCGGTGTCTTTTTAAGTGCTGCTTTGAGCATTAGATCAAGTTTGACATCATCAAACTGGTAGTTATAGCGCTGCCATACTTCATGAACGAGCGGCATAATTTTACCAATATTTTTTCCCGTTTTGCATGAAATGGAAAGCAACGGCACTTTATCGATAAAATGCGTATATTTTTCCAAATCAAATTTAAGGTCCGCACGATGTATATCGGTCATCAAATCATCTTTATTGAAAAGAATAATGATCGCTTTTCCTTGCTCAAAACAGTAAAATGCCAGCTTGAGTTCCTGGTCACTCAGCTGCCCTTCAGACCCATCAACCATAAGCAGGATAATATCCGCATTTTCTACTGCACGAAATGATGATTTGACCATCATCTGCTCAAGCGATTCACTGACCGATCTTTTTTTTCGAATACCGGGCGTATCGGTCATATTAATCGTTTCTTGGTAAAAACGAATCGGCTCGCTGATCGCTTCACGCGTCGTTCCTGGAATCGGAGAAACCAGGGTGCGTTCTTGCTTGAGCATAAGATTCATGAGTGATGATTTGCCGACATTTGGTTTACCCAAAAGCACCACCTGATAAGCCGGCTTTTCTTCTTGATAGGCACCCTGTGCCGGCAAGAGACCCAAAATACCATCAAGCAGCTCCGCTACTCCCATACCATGCTGCGCCGAGATGCCAAATTGGTGCTCAATCCCTACCGACTGCCACTCGTAGGCATGCTCTTCTGTTTTTTTTGAATCAATTTTATTGATGACCAAGATAACCGGTTTGCCTTTTTTACGAATCGCACTGATAAGTTGCTGGTCATCATTGGTAAGGCCGACGGTCCCATCAACCACAAACATAATCAGGTCTGCTTTTTCAACCAGCGTAAATCCTAAAAGACGCACCCGCTCACCAAGCTCATCCGGTAATTTATGTACACTGATGCCGCCGCTATCAACCAGCTCAAAACAGCGATCTTTCCAGCAGACGGTGTCCTTCAAAAAATCCCGCGTTACGCCTTGATAATCAAGAGCCATACTTTTGACGTCAGTCGACAAACGATTAAAAAGCGTCGATTTGCCAACGTTCATGCGTCCAACAATAACAACGCGCGGTAATGTACTCATTGCGGTACCTCAGAGATGGTTCCAGGAAAAACTGATAAAATAAGATGTGCTTTTTTCCACTGCTCCTTGTCCGAAACATCAAACGGCTTGAGAGTCTCTTTTTTTGTATCCTTTTTTTGATAGTACTGCTGCTGGCGAGGTTGGTTGGTGGTGCCAACTACTTGCCCGGTCATCTTTTTTTCCGGCACCGGTTGCTCACGCTTTACCGCCACAGGAGCTTGTACTGCCGGCACTGATCGTGGAGCCGCAGCGGGCATCGATTCATCAGTAAACTGTGGCTCTAATCCAACGTCGCCAAAAACTTTCTGCATAATTGGCTGCCACAGCGCCTGACTATTGGTCAGCCAGTCTTGAAAAAAAATAAAATCTTTGGCGTAATGCACCAGTATTTTCCCACCCTCAATACCACCAAATCGTCCTTTTTTAAACAAGGAGCTCACGAGCGGATCATCAAGTTTTTCAATCTGCGCAACCGCCTGGGCCCACCGGTCATCGAATGTTTGCCTAGTCTGCGATTGCACCGTTTCGCGGTGTACCAGAATCGGTGCGGTCGGCTGCTGAACAGCAGGGGACTCTTTGCGGTGCTGATGGTCAGATTGATTTTCATACAGCTGCATAATAAGCGATTCAAAAAGCCGATGCTGATGCGTCGTTTTCAAAAAAATAAGCTCATGTTGATAAAAAAGCTCCATCGCGGCAGCCAACTGCTTGAGCGTACAGCGATCTGCAAGTGCGCTCAACGATTGCGCATGCGGGCCGAACCGCTCAAGCGTAATCCCATTCATGCGCCAGATTAAAGCACGCATCAATTCTAAAAAACCATCCCAAATAATATGAGCTGATTGCTCCTGGCTTGCATATCTTGAAAGCCAGGTAATAATGCTATTGAGATCTTTATCAAGAATAGATCTATACAGATGAATGAAATGTTCATCATCAACTGACCGAAGAAGATCGAGCACCGCCTGCTTATTTACTGTTTTGTAAGCAAATCGTACCCGCTCCAAAAGATTAATCGCATCACGGGCCGAACCTTCCGTATGAATAGCAATAATACCGAGCGCTTCATCATCAGCCGGTATTGATTCTTGCTGGCACATCTGCCGCAAATGAGCAACGAGTTCGGTATGCGCAATAGGCTGAAAAAAAATCTGAAAACAGCGCGAGC
>JAGVKP010000068.1 GCA_020050475.1 Candidatus Babeliales bacterium | reverse complement strand
GATAGCATTGCAAAGAAAAAAAAACGTACTAAAAACATATATCCTCCGTTACAAATCTTGTACAGTTTGTAACGGAGGATAAAAAAAATCAAGTCAAATAGAACTAATTCAGTGCATTATCTTTATGCGGCTTCCAGCGTTTGATAAGCTCTGCGCACAAAAGCTCTTTCGGATTTTTATCCGGAAAATGCTCAAGCTTTTGCGTTGCCTTATCAAGACTTGCTTGCAAAAGATCGGTGTCGCATGATTGCGCATCTATGCGATCAACAGCAGGCATAAGATTATGCTCCACCGCTTTTTTGATACGGTGCTCCTGCCCAACTTCCAGCAAAATAGTATCAAGGAGTTCAAGAAAGTTTACAATGCTTTCCTGTACAAATCCTGCATCAACCGATTTTGATGAAGGCGGCTCCGGTTTAAATCCACGGCGTACGGCACGCACAACAATTTTCTTTAGCTGCTCCCCCTCATGTTCGGCTAGCCATTTAAGTAAGGCAAGAAACTCATATGATAGTTCAAACTGGGTGTTTTCCTGGTCAAAAAGTGATACTGACATCCAAGTCCCTTTCGCTTTTAAGGGCGGTTTTCCCCAATCAATGTACCGGTTTTTTACTGTTTTTTGAATAGTTTGAATAAACGAGAAAAAAAAGAGGGCGCTGCTTTAATCTTCGTACGAAACCTGCCAGGGTGCAACATCCACAATCGGTGCACCGGTAGCCGGTTGCTCAGCCGTGACTGGCGACCCGTTGGTCTCTTGAGAAGTTTTTTCTTTTTTTAAGGCAAGAAGACGTTGGGTACGCTCTTTTGCCTGTATTTTGAACTGCTCCCCCTGAGCACTCAGTTGGGTCTGGGTGGCGGCAAATGCCGAGTTAATTTCTTTTTGTAACTTTTTTATCTGCTTTTGGAGCTTGAGCACCATTTCGACGCCCGCCAAATTTATACCTAGTTCGTGCGTCAGGTAGATAATCTGCTCGAGGCGATCAACGTCCTCTTGCGAAAAAAGACGCGTATTGCCGGTGGATCGTTTAGGCGTTATAAGCCCCTCTTTTTCATAAAGGCGGATAGTCTGCTGGTGAACCGAGAACATATCGGCAACCGCAGATATAGAAAAAAAGCCTTTTTTTCGCTTAAGGGCGCTCATGATACTCCTTGCAATGCGCTTTTGCGCACAAGCCGACAACTCTTTTTAAGATATCAGAAAAAAAGGGTTGGGTGTACTGCTTTGTTTTGATCGTTGCTTTTTGACGCTCAAACGTTTTATATCTCAAAAACGTGCAGTATGCGCTCTGTTTTTAAAAAATGGCTTTTAGGGAGGTTGATGCGTGTTTTTACTTTTTCAGCGGTTGCTGCGTATGCTTGGTGCAGCCTGTCTTGCCTATGGGCTTACTGATCTACCTGATATAACCAATCCGGAGCATAGCAATCCACCGCCTCTTTCATTACCGCCGTCGCCATTGCCGCCTTCACCTATCATCCAACAAAAGGATTGCTAAAATGATAAAAAGAGCATACATCGTGATAGCGAGCATCGTTTTGAGCACGATGGTTATCGGTAGTTGGCTGACGCAGCAGGGGATGGCTTGGTATCAGACGATTTCGTTACCAGTATTTACCCCACCACGCTCCGTATTTCCCCTCGTTTGGACAGCTTTGTATCTCTTGACCGCGCTTGCCGCTTGCTTGTGGTGGAAAGCTGCTCAATCCAAAAAAGATCGCATTCTGATCTCATTTCTTTTTGTGAGCAATGCGGTCTTGAACGGTCTGTGGAGCTATCTCTTTTTTTACCGTCATCTAATTGGTTGGGCAATCATCGATGCAATAGCGCTTTTTATTTCACTGGTTGCGCTCATCTATGCAATGAGGCCAATCACAAGATGGGGAGCGATCCTGCTGTGGCCCTATGCGGCGTGGGTGGCATTTGCGGTCTTTTTAAACACCGTTATCTGGCTGAAAAACTAAACGTTGAATTTAACGAGTACGATATCACCATCTTTGACGATATAATCGTGCGCCTCGGTGCGCATTTTGCCCAGCTCTTTGATTTTGCTTAGGCTACCACTGGCAAAAAGATCAGCACCATTAAAAACTTCGGCGCATATAAAGCCGCGTTCCAGATCGGAATGAATTTCGCCGGCCGCTTTGCGTACGGAGATCCCTTTTTTAATTGGCCATGCATGAATCTCTTGGGGACCGCAGGTGAAAAAAGTTATGAGGCCCAGATGTTCATACGTCTTTTTGATAATCGTTTTAAGCCCGCGCTCTTTAATGCCGAGCATACCCATGAGCTCTTCCGCTTGTGCGTCATCGAGTACCATAAGTTCGGCCTCCAATTTTGCACAGATCGGAATAACACGCTCCGCTCCAAATTGTTTGACCAGCGCTTGGTAATGTTCATTTTTTTTATAGGCATCATCTTCCAGCTCATGTTCGCCGACGTTTGCAATAATCAGGAAATTTTTTGCGCATAAAAGAGAGATAGTCGTGAGTGGATTTTTTGTAAGTGCATCATGAACATTTGCAAGGTTTTGTGCATCAAGCGCTTTTTGAATCTGATTGAGTGTCTCAAGTTCGGCCGTGAGCTCTTTCAGCTCAGCCGGTTTATTTTTTGCCCCCTTCATCAGATGATGTACTTTTTCAAGTCGCTTGGTGATCGTTTCGACATCTTTAAGCATCAGCTCGGTCACGATAATGTCATAATCTGCGAGCGGATCAAGTTGTGCGCCTGAATAGATAATATCCGGATCGGTAAAGCAACGCAGAACATGCAAAATAAGATCAACTTCACGTATGTGGCTCAAAAATTGGTTGCCCAATCCTTCACCTGAAGCTGCGCCTTTGACCAGTCCAGCGATATCGACAAAGCTGACGGTGGCCGGTATTGTCTGCTTACTTTGGTATATTTTTTGTAATTTTTCTACGCGCTCATCAGGGACATTGGTGATCGCAAGATGCGGCTCAATAGTGCAAAAAGGGTAATTTTCAGCAGGCACTGACGACTTGGTAAGTGCATTAAACAGGGTAGATTTACCGACATTGGGAAGGCCCACCAGGCCAGCTTTGATACTCATGATGATTTCCGCTTGAAAGTGATACTATGCTTTGCTTTTAGCATGAGGTAAAAAACGGTTTTGTTCAACTTATGGGAACAGTTCCGTTTGTTAATCACTTCAGTAGTCGGTAAGGTAACCCGTACATACGCGCCTTACTCGCAAGAAAACAGTACGACTGATTTTATTTTTCAGAAGGGAATGCTGGCTGCGTGTTCACTTTCTTGAGTACCTCAACCGTAGTTAACATTCTCGCAAGCTTTTCTTTTTCTTCTTTGGTGAATTCAGCTTTTTCTTTTTCGGTTAATTGATCTTCCGGTTTGCCAGAGAGTGCCTTCATTGCTTTTGCGTACTTTTCTTTTCCAGCCATAGAGAATAATTTTGCAAGATTTTTCTGAGCATAGAGCGCCTCTTCAGTGGGCTTTTCTTTCTTATTGGCCGCCTCTTTTAGATCCATACCAAAAAGTGAATTGCAGCCTAAGGCTAAGGTAATCAAAAGATATTGTTTCATTGCGGATTCCTCGCGATTATTAAGTTTTTCAAATTGACTTATTTTATATACAAATTAAATTAAATTTGCCCATTTGTCAACAGCTGGCTGCCTCTTGCATATTGTTGCGGGGTTTTTTTAAGATTGAGGAAGCGTAAAAAATAGGAAAGCTGATATGAAAAAGTATACTCTTTATTTGAGCAGTTGGGCATTTTTTGCCATGATTTTGCATTCCGCCGGAGCTGTGCCGTTGCTTGAGAGTAGTGATGCTCTTGTAGAAAAATTAGTTGAAAAACAGCGTTTGCAGCAGGAACTTATACCTAAGTTGCAAGAGGCCAAGAAACAAGAGCAAATAAGTAAGGAGCAGCTTGAAAGTGTAGAAAATAATATGAAGCAAGCAACTGGTAAATGGGGTGCCGAAAGCTGGCAATTTCAGTCACTGAGTAAGAAATATGATGAAATAAACAAATTATTTTCTTCAAACGTCCAGTCTAGAGAGTCTTTGGAGCGTGAGCTAAAAAATACGCAAAACGAAATAGATCAGATTAATAAAAGCCTTTCAAATCTCATTGAACGCGGTACTGTTGCTCAGCGTCAGCAAATGTCATACAAAATAGAATTACAGAAACAACTTGTCGGAAAAACACCTGATGAAATTAATAGTTTCCTTCAAGATGAACTGGGCGTTATTGAAGGTAAGATTTTTTATGAGGACCAAAAGGATGATCTTGGAGTTTTTCTATCTGAAGCACGCAAAAGTGGCTTGGATGAGTTAGTTAATCAAGCACAAGAAAGAATCGAACAGATTGAAGAATTTCAAAAAAATCCTCCCCCTGCCCCAGCTAATGAATTAGAAAAAAAATTAGGGTTGCACTATAAAATTGAGATCGATAGATATAAGGCAATTGCTGGAGCGCTTTTCGAGTACATTGCGGATCTTGATCCATTTTTTGAACGTGAAGATGAATTAGATATAGCTGCGCTGGGTAAGCTTGTAACGGATCTTGATATGCTCAAAGGGGCCTTGGCGCGATATAGCTTTGGAAAAAGCATTGAAGATAAAGAGTATTTAAATTCACTTATTGAAGATCTTAAGATTCGATCTACGACTATTCTTCGGCAGGCAAATGCCGAATATAAAAAAACATTAGAGCCAAGTCGTCGGCTCCTTGCAGTGGCATTAGATCTAAAAAGCCCAACGATGGAGGAGACGGCCGAGTTTGTGCAGCAAGGAGCAGATACCGTGTGGCAAGGGCTCAAGTCATTAGGCAATTGGGTCCTACAGACGACCGATTTTTATGCTACGGTCAAACGGATGGCAAAAAATGAAAAAGCTCGAGCAGAGAAAATGAGAGAATGGGGCAGTCGTGCGGAAAAGGCTCCTGAGATAGCACAAGCGGGTGTGAAATTTATTGATGCCACCGAAAAAGGAGTAAGGAAGGCTCGCAGCTGGATCCAATTTTTTGGTGCTGATTTTGTAAAAACAATAGTGCCAAATGCTTATGCCAAATTTGAAAAATTCGAAAAAGGTATTATTCCAGTAGCGCAGGAAAAAGCACCGGTGGTTAAATCTGTCGTTGACGTTGTTGCCGGCAAAGTCGCAGCGCCATTTCTTTTAAGAGCGGCAGATCTTACTGAGTGGTTTGGCAAAACGCTTGAACAAATTGGTAGACAGTCTCCTGAAGATCGACAAAAGCAGACGAAAGCAAAAATAGCGATTGAAAAAGCGCGTGATCTTATTGAAATGGAGCGAAATAGAACTCCTCGTGAAGTAGGAGAAAAATATGTCGCCCAGGTGCCAGGCGCGGCAGAACCAAAGACAACGTATGCAGCTCTTTTTCAGACGGTGAAAGCTTTTTTTAAAGGATTAGCACAAGACCTTATAGCCTTCTTTAAACGTAAAGAACCAGAACTGATTGAGATACAAAATCGCTACGAAAAAAATAGAGTGGCATATTTGAGCGCGCTTGGTTTTACGCAGGAAGCGATCCAAGATGGCATTGCGGCTCAAGAAATTCAGGATAAGTTAGCGAGTATAGCTTTTGATAAACGTGAACTTGCACGCATAACGCCATACCATGATGCCTTTGTCAAATCGATGCGTGATCTTGCAAACGTTGCACAAGAGATTACTGATCGCATGGTGGCTACTAAGGCGAATGTCGATTTTCTTATCAATGCGTGGGATGAGGTGCAAGTCAATCAGGCGCCAACACGCGCTGATCTTGAAAAAGCACCGGAGTATGCAATC
The DNA here is from genome assembly GCA_020050475.1 of Candidatus Babeliales bacterium. Classification (GTDB taxonomy): domain Bacteria; phylum Babelota; class Babeliae; order Babelales; family JACPOV01; genus JACPOV01. The sequence goes on along the minus strand of JAGVKP010000068.1, from coordinate 3,122 downwards.
GCAAGCATGACCGACGCAATTATTCAGGCTCGCGATATGCGCTATGCCTATTTAGATGCAGCGCGCAATGGTGTCGCTCTTTTGCAAGAAGAGTTGAAAGAAATGGTGCCTTACCAGACGGGAGTTATTGCTCAGCAGATGGGTCAAGAACTGGCCACTATGCTTACCGGGGCATTAGCAGACGCGATGGTTGATTCAATAACTGTTTCTCGCGCCATGGATAAGCAATTGGCGAATGCGCAGGCACTTATTGACAAACAGATATCTACTGCACAACCGCCATCGCAAGAGAACTAAAGTCAACCATTGGATTGCTTAAAATATTTCAGTAAGATTGCATAGAAGGATTTATGTAACCAAATACTAAAAGGAGTTAACTAATGAAGTGTTTTGGTTCACGTGCGCTTGGTATGATCGTTTGGTTGCTAACCGCAATCGGTTGCATTCACATAGGCTTGATGGCTATGGGCCATGATCTTTTAATGATGGTTGGTATGCACCATATGGGCCAAATTATTGGCTATATTTTTGGCATAGCTGGTGTATTGAGTCTTGTTATGTTCGTTATGTCGCTTACCAAAGATCATTGCGACTGCGACTGCAAGTAAACCGTACATCGATTCTGGCCAATGCTAGAATTTTTTGTAAGACTTACAAAAGCCTGGACATATGTTCCGGGCTTTTTAATTTCTGTCCGGAGGAGATGCAGTGGTCTCAATTCTTTTTTTGTATGCATTGTGCGCAAGCAGCTTTACTTTGTGTAAAGCGGTATTGATGTATAGTAAGCCGATTTTTTTTGTTGGTATCAGGATGGTAGTTGCCGGTGCTCTTATATTGACCGGATGGAGCATGTATCATAAAAGATTACCAAGGTGGCATGCGCAGGACACGCTTTCGTTTCTCTCTATCATTTTTTTTCATATCTATGCAGCGTATGTGTTAGATCTATGGGCTTTACAAGGACTGAGTTCATTTAAATCATCATTCTTTTTCAATCTTTCGCCATTTATTACCGCGCTCTTTTCTTACCTTCTTTTTCATGAAGGATTGAGCCGCAAAAAATGGATCGGCCTTTCAATTGGGGTACTCGGGTTTATTCCTGAAATAGTTGAGCATATGCCGCATGAGCAGATGTTTGGTTCCTTTGCTTTTATTTCATTGCCAGAGCTTGCGATGTTTGGCGCGGTCACGTGCGCCTGCGTTGGGTGGATTACGATGCGACAGCTCTTGCATACGCATCGGTATGATACCTGGATGATTAATGGCATCGGGATGCTTTTTGGCGGGGTGCTTGCGCTGGCCACCTCCTTTTTTGCGGAAGGCTGGGTGCCGGCACCGGTGAATAACTGGCCGATGTTTGCGCTGCTGACCGGCACTATTATTATTGTGGTCAATGCGGTCTTTTATAATTTTTATGGTTTGCTTTTAAAAACCTATACGGCCACCTTTTTATCATTTGCCGGGTTTTTGTGCCCGCTGTTTGCCGCTCTTTTTGGGCTTGTTTTTTTGCATGAGCAGTTGACCTGGTCATTTTTCTTTTCAAGTGCGGTGGTTTTAGTAGGGCTGACGATTTTTTATCTTGAAGAGCTCAAAGCCAGTTCGATTCGTATCCGTCAGTCTGGAGCTACCCCGTCGATTGCGCCGTAGCATGCCCAAAAAAGTCTTAAATTAAGCTATTTCTTGCATCTGTGTTAGCAGATGGTGTAAAATTCACCATGAAGTGGTGGAATTTACACCAAGGAGCTAAAATGTTTAAAAGAAACCTGCAAAAAAAGCTTGAAGAGGCACTCAAGCGAAGCCCGGTAGTTCTTTTAACCGGTGCGCGGCAAACGGGCAAAACGACGTTGATGCGAGCGGTCGCGCGAGATCAGGATTATTCCTATGTGACGTTTGATGATCTGCGTTTTTTGTCTGCGGCCCAGCGTGATCCGCTCGGATTTATTCAGGGTTTGCAAAAGCCGGTTATTCTCGATGAAGTGCAGCGCGTGCCAGAGATTTTTTTAGCCATAAAGCATGACGTTGATGAAAATCGTCTGCCGGGCAGATATGCGCTGACCGGATCAGCAAATCCTTTTTTGATACCGCGACTTGGTGATTCATTGGCAGGGCGTATGGAGATTTTCTATCTTCATACACTTTCGCAAGGAGAGTTGCTTTCTCGGTACGATGATTTTATCGCGCGCGTTTTTGCACCAGAAATGCGTACGCCACCCTATGATTTGGTTGTAAAGGCGGAGCTGCATAAAAAAATTGCCATTGGTGGCTATCCATCCGTATTGGGATTTGATTATTCGGCGCGGGAGTCATGGTTTAGTTCTTATGTCACAGCGCTTTTACAACGAGATGTTAAAGATATTGCAAATATTGCCGGTTTGAGCGAATTACCAATGCTTCTACAGCTACTTGCAACGCGGAATGGCACGCTTCTTAATGCGGCGGAACTTTCGCGTACATCTGGTATTCCTTCATCGACCTTATCGCGCTACTTAGTACTTCTTAATGCGCTTTTTTTGGTCGAGTTGCTTGCGCCGTGGAGCGCTCATTTAGGTAAGCGATTGGTAAAATCACCAAAAGTGTATCTGAACGATACCGGTTTGCTGACCTATCTTTTGGGAATGGATGAGGGTGCGGCAGCTTTTCAATCACCGCTTGGTGGGCATCTGCTTGAAAATTTTGTATTTGGTGAACTGACTAAACAAGCTACCTGGAGCAGTGTGCGCGTTAAGCTCTATCATGTGCGCACTATTGCTGGCATAGAGGTTGATTTTGTGCTGGAAAATCAAGCCGGGCAGCTTGTCGGTATTGAGGTTAAAAATAGTGTGACGGTGAGTGCATCAGATTTTAAAGGGCTTGCATATCTTGAACAGGAGCTGAAAGAAAAATTTGTTCGTGGTATCGTTTTATATACTGGTGATCAAGTGGTGCCATTCGGTAAAAAATTATACGCAGTTCCATTGAGCGCACTCTGGGCAGCAGCTGGAAAAAGTGATACGATTATCAGGTAAGTCTTTTCTAGCCTCGTATGTAACCATAAGGTCCACAATGCAGCCGGTTTTGCAGGTCAGTCATTTAAAAAAAGAGTTTATTGCGCACGGATGGTTTACCAAAAAGAAACCGTTTGT
>JAGVKP010000038.1 GCA_020050475.1 Candidatus Babeliales bacterium | reverse complement strand
TTCCGGTACCGTTGCTTTGGAATCATCATAAAAAGTGACTAATTGGCGGGTCTCGATTTTTTCAAGCCGGTGCTGCAAAAAGGGGGAGTGATAATCAATCACCTTAAAATCCGGCAAGGGCAGCTGCAGAAGTTTAAGGACCCCAATAACCGCGAGCCAATTATCGGTGAATGATTGCGCGGGCAATCCACTTTTATGCATAAGCGGTTTGCTTTCAGTGCTAGCTTTATAGATAACACTATCTTTTTCAATCAAAAGGTGCGGATAGCTCTTTTGGGGTAATGTATTGCCAAAAAAAATTGGCGAGCCTTTATAGGATTGCATGAACGATGCAATGCGCGGATGATTGAGAAGATCTGCATGAAGCACTGCTTTGTGCTTTTCGCCCTGGCCAGCGATGATCTGCAGTTTTGCCTCCAGATAGCAATCGAAGGTGACATGCCGATCAAGATGATTCGGATAGAGATTGGTCCAAACCGCAATGGTAGGGCAAAAGTAGCGGCAATACTCAAGCTGAAAGCTGGAAACTTCAAGGACTGCATAATCGACCGCGTCAGCCTTGGCGATAAGATCAAGCATGCCGATACCAATATTGCCGCCGGTAACCACCTTCAGACCTATGGCAGCAAGGGTCGTCGCAATAAAATGAGTCGTGGATGTTTTACCAACGGTGCCGGTTATGGCAATAATCGGTTTTTTGAAAAAAAGATAAAAAAGATCAAGCTCAGGAACTATTTTATGCGCAAAGCATTCAAATCGACGCAGATCAATGCCGGGACTGGGCACGATATAATCGTGCGTTTGCCAAAAAGACGGTAGTTGATCCTCTTGAAAGCAGGTGATTGAATGTTGTGCACACCAGGAAAGCTCTTCCGGGTTGAGCGCTCGTTTTTCCATAATGCTGACGCGCGCTCCGCGCTCGAGCAAAAAAGCGGCTACCGATTTGCCCACAACGCCAAATCCCCATACCCCAAACGATTTTCCCGCGATCTGCATAAACTCCTTATGACGACTATCACAATCGTGATGGTCAAAAATGCTGTTTGTAGTATACTGAACGTTATGTTATTTGTGCAGGTTTTCTGTCATGATTTTTTAAGGATCCGCATGACCAAAGAGACTACCAATACGGTCAGTTATAAAGATACGCTCAATCTTCCGACCACCCGTTTTGCCATCAGGCCGAACCATGCGGTCGATGATCCGGCATTGCTTGCCCGTTGGCAGCAGGAAAACTTGTATCAAAAATCATTTGACCTTAATAAAGGAGCGGAAAAATTTATTCTGCATGATGGCCCACCGTATGCCAATGGCCATATTCACCTTGGTCACGCATATAATAAAATCTTGAAAGATATTATTACCAAAGCGCGCCGCATGGCCGGGTTTCAGGTGCCGGTTACCCCCGGATGGGATTGCCATGGGTTACCGATTGAAATCAAAGTGACTAAAGAAAATCCAGGGCTGACTGGGCTTGCGCTCAAAAAAGCATGTCGCGCGTATGCAACCCAATGGATCGATATCCAACGAGCTGAGTTTAAAAAACTCGGTGTGTTAATGAATTGGGATCACCCGTATCTGACGATGGCCCCGAGTTATGAAGCGTCGATTATTCGTGCTTTTGGCGAATTTGTCAGCCAAGGGTACATTGAAAAAAAGAAAAAGACAGTACCATGGTGTGCCTCATGCCAAACGGTATTGGCTACCGCAGAAATCGAATATAAAGAGCGCAAAGATCCTTCGCTGTATGTGCGATTTCCTTTGCTGAGCAAAAATGCGTCCGCTCTTTTTGGCAAGCATGCAGCGCATGAAATTTCGCTTTTAGTATGGACCACGACCCCCTGGACACTGCCGCTTAATCGCGCCGTGCTTATAAAACCTGACGCTGAGTATCAGTTGGTTAAGCTTAATGATCAGTATCTTATTATCGGCAAACCGCTGGTTGAAAAAATTGTGCAGCTGGTAAACGGTATGCCGGAACCCATCGTAGAATTTAAAGCGGAGCAGCTCAAAGGGGCTTTCGTGCAGCATCCGTTTATCCCGACGCTGCAGGTACCGATTATTCTTGACGATTCTGTTTCGCTTGCCGATGGTACCGCGGCAGTGCATTGTGCACCCGGATGCGGACCGGAAGATTATGAAGTCGCGCTCAAAAATGGGTTAGAAATTTTTAGCCCGATTAGTGCGAGTGGTACCTATACGCCCGGCATTGCACCGAAAGAGCTTGAAGGAATGGCGGTCACTGATGGCCAAATTTGGGTCATTAAGCAATTAGCAGCCAACGGCAATCTCTTTTTTAAAAGCTCTCTTAAGCACAGCTATCCGCACTGCTGGCGCTGCCATAATGGGCTCATTTTCCGCGCCACGAGCCAGTGGTTTTGCAATCTTTCTCATGGCAATTTAAAACAAGCGGCGCTTGCAGCAATTGAACAACTCAGCTTTTTGCCGGAACGCTCGAAAAATTATTTAAAAGCAATCATTGAAGGGCGTCTTGAGTGGTGTCTTTCGCGTCAGCGCCAGTGGGGCGTACCGATTCCGGCAGTGGTCTGTACGGCATGCAATGAAGCGATTATTACCAAAGAGCTGGTAGCGTTTGTCGCCAAGCAGGTAGAAAAGCAGGGGATTGAATATTGGGATGAGGTAGCAGTTCATGAATTGCCATTTGATTTTACCTGCGCATGCGGCTCGAAGGCATTTACCAAAGAGCGCGATATCCTTGATGTCTGGTTTGATTCCGGTATCAGCCATTATGCGGTGCTGCGGAATAATCCTGATTTAGCATTTCCGGCTGATCTGTATGCTGAAGGGATTGACCAACATCGCGGGTGGTTTCAAAGTTCATTATTGACCGCTTTGGTATTAGAAAAAGCGGCGCCGATGAAAACGATTTTGACCCATGGATTTACCGTCGATCAGCAGGGCCATAAAATGTCTAAATCGCTGGGCAATGTCGTCAGTCCTGATGAATTAATTACAAAACTGGGGACTGATGGATTGCGTCTGTGGGCTTCAAGTATTGATTTGACCGGTGATGCGGTCGTTTCTCCTGAGCTTTTAAATAATGTGGCAGAAGTTTTTAGAAAAATACGCAATACGGCACGCTTTTTACTTTCTAATCTCTCTGATTTTGATATCAATACCGATGCAGTACCGCTTCATGAAATGACGGTCATTGATCACTATGCACTCGAGCAGTTGTTTTTTTTCAATCTAGCCGTACGCGAATCATATCACGAAGCAGATCTGACCGCCGTATTTCATAAACTATCGGATTACTCCGCCAAAGAGCTCAGCTCCTTTTATTTAGATATTATTAAAGATCGTTTGTATACCGGAAAAGTCGATGGTAAAGATCGACGCAGCGCGCAGACTGTTTGCTATCATATTCTTGATACACTGACGCGTTTGATGGCCCCAGTGCTCTCGTTTGCTGCTGAATATATTTCTGATGAGTATCAAAAAGATAAATCATCTTCTATTCATTTGCAGCCGTTTAATGATCTGACGTTTACTTGGGATTCACTGCTTGATCGCTCAGATTCGACTGCGCCGGGAATTGCATGGTTTCCGTTTGAAGGGCGTGCAGCGCAAGCGGCCGATAAAATTAATCAAATGACGTTTCTTGCAGAGCGTCAAGCGCAGTGGGCCTTAATTCATGAAATTCGTTCGGCGATCTTAAAATCGCTTGAGCGGGAACGCGAAAAAGATCTG
>JAGVKP010000043.1 GCA_020050475.1 Candidatus Babeliales bacterium | reverse complement strand
CCATTGGGCCCGAGAAGCCCGACAATTTCACCTTTTTTGACGTCAAAAGAGATATCGTGAACTGCCCGGTGAGATTCTTTTTTTGAAAAAAATCCCCCGGAATAAAATATTTTCGTCAGATTACGTACGACTAGAAGCGGTTCGTGAGAATCCATAGCCTTTTGAATGGTGATGGTTATATCAGTAAGTATAACTAAAATTAAGGCTGGTGCGAGAATTAAATAATCGAAGTTGGTTTCCGGTGCGGCTGCGGTTGAACATTTAAAGGCTTTTGGGTACGCTCTTAAGACCCATTAGCTTATGTTCTTTTAGAGGCTTTACCCATGAAACTATCGCTTGCATGGATCTTTGACCACCTTCAGCGTCCGTGGACAGATTTTGATGTTCATGAGATGGTAAAGCGTTTTAATACCACCACTGCCGAAATTGAACGAATAGATCGCGTTACGCTCAATCTTTCTCACTTTTTTTTAGCGCAGGTGGTCAAGAAAAATGAGCAGGAAATAACTGTTTTTTGTCCGGAGCTTTCGCAAGAATTTAATCTTTCGCCACGAGCTGATGCGCACAAAGGGCTTCATTTTTTGTTGTTTGTAGATCAGGCTGACTCGCGGTGGGCGATGCTTGCAGATTGGCGGAGCGAAAAAGAGGGGCTTATGCCTGCAGTGGCAGTGGCCAAAAAGGATGAGGCTGGTGGCTGGAAAAAGCAGATAGAGGCTGAAGATTATATTCTTCAACTTGACAATAAATCGATAACGCATCGTCCTGACTTGTGGTGCCATCGCGGTATTGCGCGCGAGATAGGGGCGATGTACGGTATTCAGCTTGTTCCTGAAAAAAAATTATTGGCTCCTGTTGCCGTTGATAAGCATGAATTTTTTGCCGCAGCGCAATCAAATGAATCTTTTACCATTCGCATAAAAAACCCAGAGGAATGCAAGCGCTTTGCAGCTGGATTTATTTCTCATATTGAGCCAAAGCGTTCGATTATTTCGATTGCAAGTAGACTTGCGCGCATCGAAAGCAGGCCAATAGATGCAATCGTCGATGCGACTAATTACGTCATGTTTGATATTGGTCAACCGATGCATGCATTTGACGCACAAAAAATAGCGTCTTCAACGATAACCGTGCAGCGAGCTCATGATGGGCAAACGATTGAACTGCTTGATAGACAAAAAGTTACCTTAACAAGTGATGATTTGGTAGTAACCAATGGCAAGGAGCCGTTAGCACTTGCTGGCATTATGGGCGGTGCTCATACTGCTGTCAGTGAAAGTACCGGATCATTATTCATCGAAGCTGGCAATTTTAATGCGGGCATAGTGCGTAAGACCGCGTTACGGGTAAAAAAGCGAACCGAAAGCTCAGCTCGTTTTGAAAAAAGTTTAGATGGCGCCAATACGATTCGTGCGCTGCAGCGTTTTTTGATGCTCCTTAAAAAATCTAAAATTGGCTATCAGCTTTCCGGAAATTTGCTGATGTTTGGCCATGAGGCTGAGCCGAATGAACTGCTTGTTGATCACACGTTTATTGAGCGTCGACTGGGTTGCTCCGTTGATGCAAAAGCCGTGGTCAAGATTTTGCAGTCTTTAGGTTTTGTGTGTAGCAAAAAGAAGGGAGCCTATCGCATAGCGGTGCCTTCTTTCAGGTCATCAAAAGAACCGATGGTTAAAGAAGATATTGTTGAAGAAGTGGGAAGATATGTTGGTTATAATACGATTCCACTTGAGCTGCCATTATTACAACTAGCGCCTGCATCATTAGCTGGTGTTTTTCTTGAGCGTAAAATCAGGAACTACTTTTCATATGCACTGAGAGCAGATGAAGTGGTTAACTATGCGCTTTTTGATGAGCTTTTTTTGCTACAGCTTAACTGGCAACCACACGAAACCATTGCTTTGCAAAATCCGTTATCGCAGCATTGGCAGCGACTGGTCACTTCGTTAGTTCCGCATCTTTTAAAAAATTTCTCAGTCAATAAAACAGAGCATGAGATACGACTCTATGAAATCAATCGGGTTTGGGGCAAGACCGATAGGGAAGTTACTGAAAAAAAAATGATTGCGGGCATCTGTGGTGTGCAAAAAGCAGAAATCAATTTTTATCAATTTAAAGACGAGCTTGAACAATTTTTTCTTATGCTTGGTATTAAAAATGCGGTGTTTAAAAAACCAGAAGATCAATTAAGCCCTTGGTATCACCCGTATAAAAGTGCGCAGATTTATGCGAGCGGCAAGTTCTTGGGATCCGCTGGCGTCGGAAATAAGGCATTTACTCAGAGCGTATTTGACGGTGAGTTATTTATTTTTGAGTTTGATCTGGATCACCTTTGCTCTTTGGCAGGCGTAGTTGATACTTTTGTGCCGCTTGCTAAATTCCCACCGACGTGGCTTGATGTGAGTCTACTTGTTGATCAGATGACGAGCGTTGCCCTCTTAAAAGAGGCTATTTTAAAATCTGATGCACGCATTTTCAAAGTTGAGCTCATTGATTTTTATGAAAAGGATGAATGGGCAGGAAAGCGATCAGTTACGTTACGTTTTCATGCGCGAGATGAGCACAAAACACTTTCTCACGATGAAATAGATCATCTGTATGCTCACGTACTTTCTCACTTGCAGACCATGGGAGCTACGGTGCGCTGATGAGATTTTTATTACTGCGTTATGCAGCACTCGCTAGTTTCATTATAGTAATTGATCGAATTACCAAGTTGTGGATCGTTTGGCATAAAGATGCGGTGCACATCAATTCGTTTTTGGCATTTGAAAAGACTTTTAATCGCGGTATCTCGTGGGGTTTTTTTGGCCAATCCAGTTGGCATGTTTCGT
>JAGVKP010000026.1 GCA_020050475.1 Candidatus Babeliales bacterium | reverse complement strand
TGAGTATGGATAATCACCCCATACATTTGCATGGACATACGTGGCGTGTAATAGGCACCGAGGGGGGGGCAATTCAGAAATCTGCGCAATGGCCAGGCAATACGGTCGATGTCCCACCAGGCTCATCGCGTGATGTTGAGTTTATAGCCTGGAACCCCGGCATTTGGCTTTTTCACTGCCATAGGGTACACCATGTTATGAATGCTCATGCCGACGTTCCCCTTCCCGTAATGTCACACGGTGGCATGTTTACCATTCTGCATGTAATTCCTAAAGATCCTAAACAAAAATGGCAACACCCGTCGCAACGGATTAAAACCGCCCAATCCTCACCAATCAATAAAACTGACAACTGCAAAGTGTCAAAATGAGTTGCCTTTTCCCCTTATTTTTTATCCTCCTCATCTTCTCTGGCTGCTCAAAAAAGGTAAGTGTTCAGCATAGCTTTTCAAAATTGGCGGAGCAAACAAAGGCACGGACAGATGAACTGATTTCAATGCAAACTGGTACCCACAGGGATATGGGCACCACCTTAATCAATACGCGTCTGGAGCAACAACAGCTAACATCCGATGAAGCAATAGGGCTGGCATTGCGCAACAACCCAGGGCTGCGAGCAGATTTTGAAAATCTTGGAATCGCAAATGCCGATCTTGTTCAAGCTGGCTTATACACAAACCCAACGGTAAATTCAGTTTTTCGCTTCCCAACACGCGATCAGGGCCCAGGGACCGGACAGACAAATATCGAAACTATTGCAAGCTTTCGCTTATCAGATTTATGGCAGGTTCCATTATCAAAAAACGTTTCTGCTGATATCCTTGAGATCGTCTCACTACGCATACTAGACAATATACTTTCACTCATTGCCAACACAAAAATTAGCTATGCACGCTGCTTAACAGCTCAAAAAAAGCTCGCTATATACAAACTGCTCATCGAAGAATACGTAAATCTTAAAGATGAGATTTATTATCGGCAACTGTATGGCTATTCAAATGATCTAGACAAATATTATGTCGATATACAACTTGAAGTTATCAAGGCATCATATATTTCGGCACAAGCAGAGGTATATAATGCTTTTTTTGAGTTAAAAAAATTGATTGGTATAGAGTCAGCAAGCGAATCCCTTTATTTATCTCAAGAGCTTGAACCGATCGCAATGGTCCCACAGATAGAGGTGCTTGAAGAATCTGCCAGAAATGATCACCCAAAACTGCTTATTTCAAGGGTAAAAATCAAACAGTACGGAGATACTATTTCTCTCGAAAAAGCAAAAACATTAAGACAAGTTGACCTTGGACTCGGCTACAAACAAGACTTTGATGCGCCATTTAGGGGTTGGGGACCCTATCTAAACATCTCGCTTCCATTTTTTGACACTAACCATGCGCAGCGCACACGGGCTGAGTTTTTACTTAATCAAGCGAAATATGATAGCCAGCAAGCAGAGCTGGAGGTTTTGAATGAGGTAAGAACGTATTATACACTAGTGGGCAGCTTGATGAATAATATTTCACATTATAATGAAATCATCTCTTCCAACAAAAAAGCAATCGAATATACCTACAATTATGCAAGAACTATGCAAATAAATATGCTTACTGCCCTGGAATCATCCATAAGGAAATCGGAAAGTGAGCTTAAGCTAGCCGAACTTCATTATGATTTAAACAAGTACCATGCCATGCTGGAAAGAGCGGTCGGTAAAAAACTAAACATGCTTGTGGATTATGGAAAAAATGTGCTCAAGCAATAAGGCTATTTACAAAAAAAGTCTTATTTGTTTGACTATCCAATCAATCGGCGCTGTACACTTAATACAAAAAACTCTAGTGCGAAATTTGTATTCCCATTTTCAGGAGAATGATAATGAGCAATCATCTAAATGCGTGTAAATCGTGTATTCAAAAATGCACTGCCTGCATAGATTCTTGCAAGAAATGTTGCGAGGCATGCAAAACAAACTCAAATAATTGCAAAACTGCTTGTCAAAATTGCATACATGCATGCACAGAGTGCATTAAGGCCTGCAGAGAATGCATAACGCAATGTAAAGAACATCTCAAAACGTGTAAGGATGCCGACTGCAAGAGAAAATGCGAAGCATGTATCAAGGCTTGCGAAGAATGTTTAAAAAGCTGTGAAGCATGCGCACAAAAATGTAAAAATGGGACAAGTGATTGCGTAGAACTTTGTAATAAATGCATCAAAGCCTGTCAGGATTGTATTAAGGCTTGTAATGACTGCATCGAAAATTCATGCTGCTAGAAACAGATTAACCGTATTTTACTATTTTATAACACCAGGCCGCTTCATCAGATCGCGACCTGGTGCTGCTTTTTTTGCAGTGCTATTTTCAATCCCATTCCAATGAGCCAGCTGACTGATACTCAGTCACGCGTGTCTCAAAGAAGTTTTTTTCTTTATTAAGATCAGTAACTTGTGACATCCACGGCAATGGATTTTCTTTAAAGTAAACGCGTAAAAGTCCGATGCGCTCAAGTCTTCTATCAGCAATATATTCAACGTAGTCGGTAAACTGCTGTGCATTAATACCAAGTAACCCTTCAGGGCAGGCATCATGAGCATATCTTTTTTCAAGCGTTACTGCTTTTTTGATAAGCCCGACAATCTCATCTTGAAAATCAGGCGTCCAAATTTCTGGATTTTCTGCTTTAATAGTGTTGATTAAATCACAGCCAAATGCTAAATGCACACTCTCGTCGCGCATGATGTATTCAAACTGCTCGCCAACACCAATCATTTTGTTTTGACGCTTTAACGCAAGCATCATGGCAAAACCGGCGTAGAAAAAAATTCCTTCCATAATGACATAATACCCAACAAGATCGCGCACAAAGCGCCGTACATTTTCAACCCCCTGCGTTTTAAAATTTGGGTCAAAAATTGATTTGGTCAGCTCAATGACAAACTCATCCTTCTCTGCAATTGATGGAATCGTATTATACATATTGTAAATCTGGTCAGGATCAAGCCCAAGCGAATCGCAACAATAAATAAAAGTATCGGTGTGTATCGCTTCTTCAAATGCCTGTCGCAAAAGGTACTGCCGACATTCAGGATTTGTTACGTGACGGTATACAGCCAGTACAATATTATTTGCCGTTAGCGATTCTGCGGTGGAGAAAAAACCAAGATTCCATAAAATAAGCCGGCGCTCGCGCTCAGAAAGTGCTGTTGGCGATTTCCATTGCTCGACATCCTGCTGCATGGATATCTCTTCAGGCGACCAGTTGTTAGCAATGCCATTTTTATAATGCTCGCGCGCCCAATAATAGGCCATGGGCAAAATTTTGTTTGGATCTGTTTGCCCATCGTTAATAATTCTTTTTTTAGCCATAAATTCTCCTTATTACTGACATGATTCACAGTCAGTTGTATCAAATGGGTTACAGCTTTTTCCGTCTGCAATCTGCTCAACTGCTTGTTGCGTAGCTGCTGCTGTATCTCTTTTTTGAGTAAATCCGTACTCGGTACCAAGGGTCGATTTTTCAATCTGTGTTGCACCAAGTGATCTTAAATAGTAGGTCGTTTTAAGCCCGCACTGCCATGCCATCATGTAAATGTCATTCAACTTTTTGCCTGAAACGCCTTTCATGAATACGTTATGCGATTGACTTTGATCAATCCATTTACCACGTGCCGCGGTAATTTTAATGAGCCAGATCGGGTCAAGCTCAAAGGCGCTCCGATATTTCTCTTTCAAATGGCCGGGTATTGAAGAAATGCTTCCAAGATCACCATCATGAAACTTCAGCTGCTCAAGCATCGTACGATTCCACATGCCAATCTTTTTAAGATCATTCACCAAATAACGGTTAACAATCGTAAATTCACCGGCAATATTTGATTTTACGTATAAGTTCTTATACAACGGTTCGATACTTGGATAACAACCGGCAATATTTGCAATCGTGGCAGTCGGTGCAATCGCCATGACATTCGAATTGCGCATCCCGGAAAGCTTTACCTTCTGGCGCAATGATGCCCAATCAAGCGACTCGCTCCGAGAGACATCAACCGGCATACCACGTTCTTGCTCAAGCAACGCAAGGGTGTCAACTGGGAAAATACCGCGATCCCATTTGGATCCCTTATAGGTCTGATACGCTCCGCGCTCTTGCGCTAAATCAGATGAAGCCGAAATAGCATGGTATGATACAAGCTCTTGGCAGTAATCAGAAAACCAGAGCGCTTTTTCAGATGAAAAGGGAATATCAAGCTTAAAGAGTGCATCTTGAAAACCCATCACGCCAAGGCCAATCGGACGATGACGCATGTTTGAATTGCGCGCTTCAGCAGTCGGATAAAAATTAAGATCGATAACGTTATCAAGCATACGGACAGCGTTACGGATTGACTGAGCTAGGAGTTCTTTATCAAGTTGGCCATTAACGACATGCTCAGAAAGATTAATTGATCCTAAATTGCAAACCGCTGTTTCGTCTGCCGACGTATTAAGGGTAATTTCAGTACATAAATTTGAACTATGCACAACCCCTACATGGTCCTGCGGTGATCGAACGTTGCATGGATCCTTGAATGTAATCCATGGATGACCAGTCTCAAATAACCTACTCAACATCTTTCGCCACAGTTTTTGAGCAGAGATCGTTTTAAATAGTTTTATCTGACCAGCGCGTGCACGCTCTTCATACTCCTCATACCGTTTTTCAAACGCTTTGCCGTAAAGATCATGTAAATCAGGTACTTCTTCGGGAGAAAAAAGTGTCCAGTCTTGATCGAGCATAACCCGCTTCATAAAAAGATCTGGAATCCAATTTGCGGTATTCATATCATGCGTACGGCGTCGCTCATCACCCGTATTTCTGCGCAAATCGATAAATTCTTCAATATCCAAATGCCATGTCTCTAAATACGAGCAAGTGCCACCGCGTCTGATACCGCTTCTGGTAATTGCAACGACAACGTCATTAACAATCTTTAGATACGGAATAACGCCTTGGCTTGTCGCATGAATACTTTTAATAAATGCGCCAGTTCCTCTAATGTTCGTCCAATCGTTACCAATGCCTCCGGCCCATTTTGAAAGCTGCGCATTGTCGCCAATAACCTTAAAAATGTGCCCTAGGTCGTCACTTACGGTTGAAAGATAGCACGAACTCAACTGTGCAATCTTATACCCTGAATGAAAAAGCGTTGGCGTTGAAGAGATGGAGCGGAGTGTTGAAAAGTTCTCATAAAACTGAAGTGCTTTTTCTTCCTTATTTTGCTCATTGAGTGCAAGACCCATCGCAATCCGCATCCAAAATGTTTGCGGTAACTCATAGCGACGCTTATCAACTTTATAAAAATAGCGTTCATACAATGTCTGAAGACCTAAATAGACAAAAAGATGATCGCGCTCAGGCTTTAATCCATCAGCAAGACGCTCAAGATCAAATTCAAGCAATTTTTGATGGAGTACATCCCCCTTAACACCTTGATAGATGCTATTAATAAACGCGGCACGATACTGCTCAGCAAAAAGAGCTGGGTTAACTGAGTCGGCAAGAACTTCACGATATAATTTTTGTAAAAGTAAGCGGGTTGCTACTTTATCATATGCCGGATCTTGTTCAATATAGCTTACCGCAGCCAAAATCATCGCAGACTCAAGCTCTTGCGTCGTCACTTTGTCGTATACATTGCGAATGGTCTCTGCAATCAAAACATCAATTGAGACATTATCCATGCAATCGTATGCTGCACGCACAAAACACTGACGAATTTTTTCAAGATCAAGATGCTCGTGCCTTCCATCGCGCTTGGTTACGCGCAACTCAGCCGACTGGCCAAGCGTTGGCATTATCGAGGACTGATTAATATTCATGATTTCCATACATTCCTTACCTATCATGTTACATTCGATAAACCTCGACCATTTTTTTGTGCACAACTACCCTTCCTTTCTTATTTTTGACAGCAATACGCCACCAAAGCCTTTTTTAAAGGCTCCTTTTTTTTGCAAGGTATGTAAAAAAAACGGCAACTAGAAAAAGTTGCCTTAATTTTATGTCAGAGTGCGTTGGTTTTTACGCATCAACAAAAACTACTTTAGCATGACCACCAAGCGATCGCAAACAAAAATCAATTATTTTTTTTTGCATTATATTGATCATTTTTTTCATAAAAACAAATGGCTTAATTTTAGAGGTTGAAAAAATAAAATTACGAAAAAAGCAATTAGTTGACCCCGAAAACAATCTTTTTTTATTATCGTGGCAATAGCTATTTTTTATCAAAGGAGCTCACGATGAAAAAATTTATGCTCACCTTTTTAACAGCCCTTGCCTCAACAAGCATCTGCTTTGGAGCAAGCATCAAAGGAATCGTTGTCATTGCAAGTGAAACGCAAGCTATGCAAATACTAAAAAAAGGCAAACCGATTGTCATGCTTTTTAGCACCAGCTGGTGTGGGCCCTGCAAAATGATTGCACCAACTATCGAGCAACTGATCGAAGAGCATCCTGATGTCATTTTCTGCTACGTCGATGGCGACAATGGCGCACTTGCCGGACTAAAAGCTAAATATGGTGTGCAAGCTTATCCTACGCTTATTTTCTTCAATAAATCTGGCAAGCAGGTTGGCGATAATATGCGAGGCGCGCAATCAAAGGCAATGATGAAGCGAGCTATCGCATCAATTAGCAATGGATCAGCGATTACGCCAACCGCCAAAATGGCTGCGCCGCAACGCAAACAGATGATGGCAAAACCACATGAAGAAAAAGTAATGCATGAAGCTGCCCCGATCAAAAAGGCACACCCAAAAAAAATGCGTTCATCTCGCGCCTCAATGAAAAAAATAGATACCTATGCACCTGAAATGGAATATTCAGGAAGCTGCCCGGTAAGAAAACGCTAAGACTTGTCTTTTAAAGAAAAAAAAGAGGCCGATTAATTTCGGCCTCTTTTTTAATTGTGAATTATCTAGTTATCGAGATACAAGCAACAGCGAAACAATCGACATGAGCTTAATCAAGATATTAAGCGATGGTCCCGAAGTATCCTTGAATGGATCGCCGACCGTATCGCCAATGACGGCTGCTTTATGAGCATCAGAACCTTTACCGCCAAAATTTCCTGCCTCAATATATTTTTTTGCATTATCCCATGCACCACCACCATTAGCCATCATAAGTGCAAGCATAATACCAACGACCGTTGCACCAACCAAAAGACCACCAACGGCTGCTTTACCCATGAAATAGTTCACCACGAGCGGCAGCATAAGAGTAATAAGCCCCGGCCAGAGCATTTCTCTCAATGATGCTTTGGTACTGATTGCAATACATCTTTTATAATCAGGCGTGGCCTTTCCTTCCATCAACCCTGGAATTTCTTTAAATTGACGGCGGACTTCAATCACCATATCAAGAGCAGCCTTGCCAACTGAGCGCATCGTCATAGATGAAACAAGGAATGGCAAGACGCCGCCAATAAACATGCCGGCCAATACAAACGGATCAAGAATATTAAGCGTCGAAAGATTTGCTTGTTCTGCATAGGCTGAAAAAAGAGCCAACGCGGTCAAAAGCGCTGATCCTATTGCAAAACCTTTGCCCATTGCCGCGGTAGTATTACCCAGCGCATCAAGTCGATCAGTAATTTTTCGGACATCGGCTCCAAGCCCTGCCATTTCAGCTATCCCACCAGCATTATCAGCTATAGGCCCATAAGCATCAACCGTCATCGAAATACCTACGGTCGCTAACATGGCCAATGCTGCAAGCGAAACGCCATAAAGGCCGCCACCAAAAAAGAAGGCTAGAAGGACCGCACCAACCAAGACAAGCACTGGCGCTACGACCGATTCCATACCTACCGACAAGCCATAAATAAGATTTGTAGCCGCTCCAGAGCGAGAACTATCCGCAAGCTTAGCGATTGGTGTACCACCCGTATAATACTCAGTAATAAAGCCAATAATAATACCGGACAAACATCCAATGATAATCGATCCAAGAAGGAACATATCCATACCGGTTAAATAAAGGTACGTGCCAACCAGGATAATAAGAACCGCTGATGCTACGAAATTGGCATTGCGCAATTTGGCAGCAGGATGAAGCGGTAAAAATGCATTGACTACAAGCCCCACGACAGAACCTATCAGTCCAAATGAAATCACCACCAGGGGAAACATAAGGCATTCTGCGGTATTATAGGTGGTGCAGGTTGCCGCCAAAATGATGGCGGAGATCGTCGCGCCTACGTATGATTCGTAAATATCTGCTCCCATACCGGCCGTATCACCAACATTATCACCCACATTGTCGGCAATAACAGCTGGATTACGTGGATCATCTTCAGGGATTCCCGCCTCAACCTTTCCAACAAGGTCAGCACCCACATCGGCAGATTTAGTAAAAATACCACCACCAACACGAGCAAAAAAGGCAACTAAACTGGCTCCTAAGCCGAAACTGGTCAAAATCTGTAAAAAGCTTGGATGATCAGCAAAAAGGTAAAAAATAGCGCCAAGGCCCAAAAGACCAAAACTTGCTACTGCGAACCCCATAACACCGCCGCCAAAAAAAGCGACCATGAACGCTGCCGACTCGCCATGATTTTTGGCAGCCATAGTAGTGCGAACGTTGGCTATTGTTGCGGCTCTCATGCCAATCATACCGGTCGTCAAAGATAGTATTGCTCCACCAATAAAGGCACCTGCAGCAGCAAGCGACATAAAATAGAAGAGGAATCCTGCGACGAGCAAGGCCACCAGAGAGATAATTTTATATTCTTCGGCAAGAAACGTCATCGACCCTTCGCGAATTGCCTGCGCTATTTGTTCTGCTTTTGCATTTTCAACTTTAATCGCACTAATTTTTCTAAAAAGAAAAATGACGACTGCTATACCAAAAAAGCCGGTAAGCTGAATGAGACCATGATACCAGAGCAGTTCCATATAAGATTTACTCCTATAAAAATACACTTTATATGAACAGTAGCCTAATAGTAAAGGACAGAATTGTAAAGTGTGCCTGGCAGCAAGAACCGAAAATCTATGACAGCTTTTTAGTTTCTCGGAGACTTGAAATTTTATAATAACAAACTTAGGCTTGCCTCCATAAATTCATAAAGGAAAAATATGAGTTTCCCATATGCTATCTTTCACGCCTTATTGCTGCTTGTATTTACATCATCACCCTTAAGGGGCTCTGATAAAGCTATATTCTTTGCAAGGCTGCCCATTTTTAGCTCATCCCAAAATCCATGGGATACTACAAAAAAACTTTCACAGCAGCACTGTTTTACTGAGATAGCTCGTCTATTTTCAAGAGCCGGTTATTCGTTAGTAGAAGAATCGAGTACCGACATTGATTCAGAAAACTTAATTGGTGTAATCTCCTGCGATTTCTGGAATAGAAATGATATTTTTTATAGCTCAAAATATCCCCTCAAAAAAAGAGTACTTTTACTCTGGGAATCCCCCGTCGTTCTGCCACATCAGTACACTCTTAAAGAATTGCATTCTCAGTTTGCCAAAGTACTAACTATGCTTGATGACTTAGTGGACGATCAAAAATATTTTAAGTACTTCTACCCACAGGATTTTCTTCAAATCACAGAAAGCCTTCCTGGATTTGAGGAAAGAAAACTATGTACCCAAGTATCATCTAATATACAGTTCTCTCATCCATATGAACTGTATTCTGAACGAAGAAAAGTGATTGATTTTTTTGAAGCCGTGTCGGCAAATGATTTTGATTTCTACGGATCAAAATGGCCAAATTTAAAAAATTACAAAGGATTAATCGGCCCTAAACCACCAATACTTAAAAACTATAGATTTTCATTTTGCTATGAGAATGCTCAGTCTCAAAGAGGCTATATAAGTGAAAAAATCTTTGATTGCTTTATTTCAGGATGTGTTCCAATTTATTGGGGCGCGGATAACATAACTGATTTCATACCGGAAAACTGCTTTATTGATCGCAGAAAATTCGCTGATACCAAAGACGTTTATGAATATATCAAGAGCATCACGAAAGAAAAGCACTCTGCGTATCTGGAGAATATCAGAGCATTTTTATCAAGCCCCGCTGCTTACCGATTTTCGATAGAATATTTTGTGGATTGTCTAGCAAAAGCTATTATACCGGAATATAAGCGCCAAATGATTTTTAGTTCAGAGCAAATCAAAAAACTCAACGCAGTAGACGGGCTCGAATATAATCGAAAAAATAGGTTACAGCCCAACAATGAAGTCGCTTATAAAACACCTTCGGAGAG
>JAGVKP010000123.1 GCA_020050475.1 Candidatus Babeliales bacterium | reverse complement strand
GAACGATCAATCGCACAAGAGGTCCAAGAACCACTGTGCCATATGTTATCTCATTTTATGGAACTGCGCGCCGATATCCTTGCTGCGGTAAAAAGTCCCTACTACCTCTATGGGTACCATCTGTATATCCATCACCCATGGCACACGACGATTTACGGTACCCTACCCAGCCATCCAGCACCCGCAGAACGTAAAAAACTGTCCATCGCGCTTGGACATTTTTTTAACCTCACAAGCTAAAATCTCCTCTCGTTACAAGCCATAATGTCTCATTTCGAGCAAAGTATGCCCATTAATTGCGCATATTTTGACTAAATCTCCATGATATTTACAATTAGAAATATAAATGGAGGTTCTTATGGAATCAATACACCGCTATCTTAAGTATCTAGCTATCTCGGTCTCGGCAATTGCCGGCCTGCTCATTATTGGAAGCGTAATAACTCTTACATCTAGCAAAGCTCCCGTTATCAAGGCACCGACAAAGACTATCGATTCTCAGGCCTTTCTTGATGAAAAAGAGGCTGAAGCATGGGCACAGTTGAAAAAACTAAATATTGATAAAGCAACTGTTGTGCAAAAAGCGCAGGGGCTACGAAAAAAAATTACAAAGCGACATATCGATAAATCAATTGCGACTTCGACGCGCACGCTGGTAGATACCGTACTGACTCAATCAGGCATAGACCCTGAAACCATAGCCCTTTACCATCGAGAAAAAAGTTATTCAGCAGCAGCCGCCGGCAATAGTTGCCTCTATATTACGCAAGATATTTTTAATGGCTTAACCCAACAAGCAAAGAAATTTGTCATTGGCCATGAGGCACAGCACATCATCAACAGTGATACCCTGGTGTTACAAGTAGTTGAAGAATTTACCGATCATCTCAAGCTGAACCCGACATCTCCCGATTGCCCAATTAATTATCTCTCGCGCTTTTTTGAATTTAGAGCTGATATCAGGGCCGCATCACTGGGAGCAGAATTTGCGCAAGGATATGTGGAGCGTGCTCATGGTTGGTTGAAAAATAACGCCGACTTTGGCACCTGCCACCCGAAACACGCAGAGCGATTAGCATGGGCGCAGAAAATATCAGGGTCAGTTAACCAATCACCCGTAGGAGTAGCATAGGATGGAAAACATAACGATAACAAAAAAACTTATTATTTTAGGCACAGCTGTTGCGATCGGCATAGCTGCACCTCTTTATTTTTGTACCAATAACAAAAACAAAAAAAGTAGCTCTTTGTCTTTAGTTCAAAAACAACGCGACACGTCAACTGGTCAGACTGATTTAAAAGAATTTTTGGAAGCACTTGAAAAAAATGCATGGCAACATCTTACGCAAGCTGGCGCAGATAAAAAATTAATTGATCAAAAAATCGAGCGCGAGAAAAAGAGCGAACACACGGTAAAAAAACAGGTCGATAGTCTTTCAACAGCCATGAAAGAGTTCGTTCATGGCGTACTGCGCGATTTTGATGTAAACCCAAACTCAGTAGTACTGGTAAATACCACGCAAGCGCACCCTGCATGGACGCATAAACGTACTATCTATATCAATGAACCGGAGATGAGAAAGCTCGCTAGCCACAGCCAAAAATGGCTCTTGGCACATGAATTACAACATTTAATAACGCAGGATAGTATCGCACGTGAGATACTCAAAACAACAACGCGGCTGGAAGGTAGGACCGCAGATTGTCCGCTCAATGAACTTTCGCGTTTTCATGAACTGCGTGCCGACATTAATTCAGCATCAAAAAATAGCGACTACGCTCGCGGATACCATGCATGTATTCAAGAGTTGCTCGACGCAAAAGTAAAAAATACGGGTACTACGCATCCCAAACTTGAACAGCGCCTGGCACTTTCAAACCAGATTTTAGCATCATTTGGGATAAATCATGCATAACGAAACGAAGCTCATGAATAACAAACTTTTACTTAGTGCCTTGCTGGTAGTTCTGGGGTTGTGTGCAGCAGGCACGCTTCTTTCGGTTATCAATAGGTGCACCGAGATCAATACCTCATCTTCTGGCTATTTAACTGAACTTGAAAGCACCGTCTGGAAAAAACTAGCTCTTGCCGGCGCATCAAAGACCGCATGTGATGAACAGCTCAGCAAAAACCGCAGTAAGAATACCAGAGTTCATTCGACATTCAAAAATATAAGCAAAGAAACTCAAAAACTCTGCCTAGAAATCTTGCCAGCGTTTGGCATTAATCCGGTTACCGTATCTTTTTATGGCGCCAAAATGCCAAGTTCTGCCGCATCACACGGAAATAGTATTTACATCGACGAAGAAAAACTTAATACCTATTCAATTAAGGGCAAGAAGTATATCATTGGCCATGAGCTCATTCACTTTATCTATCAGGATATGCTCATGGATGAAATTATCATGCAAAAAACGGGACTCGCTCACTCTGATTCATTTACCTGCCCACTTAATGAATTTCGTCGATTTACTGAAATACGCGCTGATATTTTATGCGCTGAGCATGGACCAGATTACGCTGACGGATATCTCGAGTATATAAGCTATTGGATGGAAAAATCACCAGCCCAAGCTCCAGAGCCTACCCATCCATCTGATGAAGAAAGATTAGTGCTTGCTCGCCAAATGACTCATTCATTCAAAAATAACACGACACAAGCTTGAGGTAGCGCAACTTAAAACAACTACTACTTGCTTCTCATTTGATGAATTTTTTCAATCGCTTGGCTGATTGAATTAATTTGAGCGGCCTGCTCATCGTCAATTTCAATGCCAAACATTTCTTCAAGCTTCATCACGATTTCAAGTTTATCAAGCGAATCCGCACCAAGTTGATCAAGCGTTGCTTCCCCACTGATCTGCTCTTTGGGAATATGAAGAACTTCAGCAATAATTGCTATAACTTTTTCTTGCGTATCATGCGTATCAAACTGTGCCATTCTATTCATCGCCTCATTGGTTTAATTACGATTGTACATAGTCAGTCAAGAAACTAGCAATACGTCTGCTACTTTCCGGCAACGTTAAAAAATAGATAAGATCAAAGACACCCGGCCCATTAATTTTACCAGTGAGTGCTAAGCGCAACGGTTGCGTCAATTCGACCAGCTTTATCTTTTTTTGCTGAGCAAAATCTTTAGTCGCCTGACCAATCATTTCTGGCGCGGAGCGTTCTAAAAGTTTTTTATATTCGTCGAGAAACTGGACTCCCGCCATACCGAGCGTTAGCTGAATCTCATCTTTGGTTGCCCTCATCGATTGGCAATAAAGCCCTTCGATTTCACGAGCAAGCTCAACGAGCGTTTTGACGCGATCTTTATAGAGTGCAATTGCTTTTATAATTCGATCATCATCCCATTTTTCTAAAACTAGTTTTAAATCGGAGCGAACATCTCGCAGCATCAATACTAATAAATCGTGCGCTTGTGCAGATCGAATATACGTACTATTAACAGAATCTAATTTGTTTTGATCAAAAATAGCACTTTTTTTTCCTACCGCATCGAGCGTAAAAAGTTTAATAAGCTCAGCTCGCGTAAAAATTTCTTGATCACCATGTGACCACCCAAGTCTGACCAAATAGTTGCAGAGCGCATCAGCCAAATACCCATTTTTTTTGTAATCAGTAACTGCCGTGGCTGCATCACGCTTGCTTAATCGTGCGCCACTTGGCCCCAAGATAAGGGGCAAATGAGCAAACTGCGGTAACGGAAAGCCAAATGCCTGATACAATACAATCTGCTTTGGGGTATTTGAAATATGATCTTCACCGCGAATCACATGCGTTATTTTCATAAGCGCATCATCAACGACCACGACAAAATTATAAATAGGCGAACCATCAGTACGCGCAATGATAAAATCATCAAGCTGCGTCGTTTCAAAAATAATGCGCCCACGGATACTATCATCAAATTCGATCGTTTTTTGCTCAAGCGGTAATGTTATACGAACAACATGCGGCAGCTGCTCATCACCTGGTTGTGGCTTGCGTATGCGGCATTTACCATCGTATTTAAAATAGTCCTCTTCACTGCGCATCGGCTGCGCTGCGCAAAAGCAACGATAGGCCTTTTTTTCCTGCACGAGCTGATCAATATGTTGCTTGTAGATCGCCATGCGCTCGGTTTGGGTTACCAGCGGCTCATCAGATTGCAAATCAGCCCACTCAAGTGAATCAAGAATGGATTCAGTAAATGTCGCCTTTGAGCGCTCAAGATCAGTATCTTCGATGCGCACTAAAAAAGTGCCGCCATGATGGCGCGCAAACAGCCAATTAAAAAGCGCTGTTCTCAGTCCACCTATATGAAGGTGGCCAGTTGGTGATGGAGCAAATCGTACCCGTACGCTCATGCAAGTTCCTGTTGAAGTGCAATCTGCGCCATCGAAAGCCACGGTGAACGATAATCAGACTGTTTTGCGCCGAACGTATCCATCAATTTCTGGAAGCTATTTTTCGCTTCGCTTTTATTACCCTGAGACATATAATGCATACCCAGATAATAGAGTGCTTCATCCTGCTGCGCATTGGCGGTATTTTGCG
This sequence comes from Candidatus Babeliales bacterium, assembly GCA_020050475.1. Classification (GTDB taxonomy): domain Bacteria; phylum Babelota; class Babeliae; order Babelales; family JACPOV01; genus JACPOV01. The sequence goes on along the minus strand of JAGVKP010000123.1, from coordinate 6,462 downwards.
CGAGGCCAGCAAGCAGTTCAAGTCCTTGTGCACGCATGCTCTCCTGAGCACTATCAAGCATCATACGTGCTTTTTTAATAGCATATACATGATACAGTGGCGATTTTTTTGGTAACTCATCCAGCATACTACTCATAACAACCACCGCTTCATCAATTTTACCCTGCTGGGCAAGAGCATCGGCTTGTAACGATAAAAAATACGGCGCAAATGAGGTCGATTTATATTGATAATGCCCGGTACGTGCGGCTACCTCAACTTCCGACCAGAGTTCAGTATTTTGCTGCGCGCGGGATGCCTCCTGCAACATTTCGGCAAGCGCAGCCTGCGCAAGCTCATGCTGCTGAGCGCGAGACATACGCAGATAGATACCGCCACCTACTGCCAACGCAATAGCACAACAACAGCCAATAATATACGTACGATGCTGTTCGTAAAAATTAAGCCAAAAATCGGTCGACAATAACATAGAAAAATTCATAAGTTCTCCTTGAAAAAAAGCTTCGTGCCCAACGTAGCACACGACTTTAAACTTCTCAACGCTCAACTTTGCAACTGTTCACTCACCGCTGCATTACTCCCCGCATGACCTGCCGGGTGAGCAATTGATTGATTGATTACTCTATTAAATCGCTCGAGAAACTGTGTGCGAACTACCGAATCTGCATACATAATTGCATCCTCAATGGCAGCTGGCTGGCTAGCGCCATGCGCAATGATAATCGGTTTATTGACTCCCAAAAGAAGCGCGCCGCCTTTTTGAACGCGCGAAACTCTGCGCCTCATTTTTTGAAAAATACGCGAGCCTAAAAACCAACCCCACCGCCCGATAAATGATTTGCTGCACTCTTTTTCGATCACGCGTGGTGCCAAGTGAATAATACTTTCAAGCGACTTGAGCATAATATTGCCGGTAAAGCCATCCGAAACCATGACATCCGCATCCCCCTGCAAAATATCAAGCGGCTCGCGATTACCAATAAAATTAAGCCCACTTTTTTTGAGCAGCTCATGAGTCGCTACAGTAGTTTTATTACCTTTAGAATCTTCAATCCCGTTGGCAAGGAGTACAACGCGCGGCTTTTCAATCTGCTTTTTAAGCTGCACATACGCGCATCCCATAAAGGCAAATTGCTCAAGGTGCTCCGGTTTGCAATCAACATTTGCTCCCAAATCAATACAGAAAACCTGTCCCTTGAGCGTCGGAATAAACTCACCAATAGCAGGCCGCATAATGCCCGGGGCTTTGCCCACGACCATTATCCCCCCGACAAGACACGCTCCCGTATTACCGGCAGAGAGAAATGCATCTGCCTTACCAAGAGCGACGTCGGCAAGCCCCTGCATGAGAGAAGTATCCTTCTTTTTCAAAAAAGAACTTACCGGCTCATCATGCATAGAAATTGTGTCAAAACAATGAACTATACTGATTGGGTACAAACGCCATTGAGTATCAAGACGTTCAAGACAGATTTCTATTTTTTCACGATCCCCATACAGGCAGAGCATAACACCGCGTTTTGCCGCCAACAGGGCACCGTGCACTATTGCTTCAGGAGCATAATCGCCCCCCATAGCATCTATAGCTATCATAGGATTAAAATCGATCGGCTAAGCGAACTTTTTTTACGCAGACTCAGATGATGATTCTTGCGGCTTACTCTTTTGCTTCGCTCTTATTTCTTGGCGCTTGACGCCACGATCGGCTTTGGTAGCCATTACTTTTGCACCTTTGTAAAACCCGCACCCACTACATGCCTGATGAGGCATAAGCGGCCCACTGCATTGGTTACACTTGGCAATAGCTTTAAGCTTGAGCCCTTTATTTGCAAATCGAGAATCTCTGCGCGCTCGGGAACGCTTACGTTTTGGTACTGGCATAGCGATAAACTCCGCTGTTTATAATATACATTGTCAAAATTATGGTGATTACAAGGGTACTTTATAATCTTAAAAAAGGCAAAAAAACTGCTGCTAAGCAGGCAAATAACCGGCCTGTATCAAAGCGCGTCTCAAATTATGATAATCGCCCTTTTCAAGCCAATGGCCTTTAATACCGCAGCCCTCTGCCGCCTTAATGTTTTCGATTTGGTCATCAATAAAAAAGCAGTCGCCCGGATTGAGTTGATAGATATTCAGCACCTTTTTAAACACCTGTATATCCGGCTTCATTAGGCCATGCGTACCAGAGATAAAAAAGTGATGTGGGCTGATTACTTTAAGCGCTTTGCGCCCTTGAGAACTTCTGGTAAGAAACTGGAACGAATACGGATCCCAATTAGAGACAATAATATTCATGCACCCATGCGCCGCACACTCATTAAGCAGCTTAATCCCCGCCGCGATCGGTTTGGTATACCGAGCAAGCACTTGCGGATCAAATACTGCTTTTACCATTTTTTGGAGCAGCATCTTTTCGCGCGGACTTGAAAAATAGTGGCGCGTATCCAAATCTTCGATCAGCTCAAAAAGCATCTTAATAATTTTATCGCCACTGATAATCCCTTTCAGCCAGTCCATCATAATCGGCGCCATCGGGGTGCCATCAGGCAAATACGCTACTAAATTCTGGCTATCAGACTCGGCCGGCAAACGGTAAAGAAGATCATCAAAAAGGAGATCTTTGACGTGCAGCGGACTTTTTTGGTCAGTAATCATATAGCTGCCCATATCAAGCCACCCAAGCTCATAATACGACATGGAAAGACGATCAGGCTTAAAAAGAACACCGCCCAAATCCCACAGAATCGTTTTGGCTTGGCTACCGCACGCGGCAACCAAACTGACCGCAATAAAGACATATTTTATATAAAAAGATCGCATCTGCATGAAAATATCCTTTTGCAAGAGACTCCGTCCATCGTTTCAAGATACCAAAAATGCGATTTTTTACAATTTAAGCGCACGCCATTTTTCAGCTATACGGGTCACGGCGCGGCTCTCTGTAGGTAGCTCTTCATTTTTTTCAAACCACCTCAGCTGGAGTGATTCGCTATTTTGGGCAAAAGACTCATCGCTGGCTACCCGTAAAAGATACCGTATATCATAATGATAGTGTGCCGGCTCTTTTTTTGATGCGGGGATAAAGTGAATATCAAGATCAAAAATGGCAGGCGATACCGGCTCAATGGCCGAAATTCCCGATTCTTCTTGCGCCTCTTTTATCGCCACCCGCAGCGTATCGGCATCGCCGTCGCAATGCCCGCCAAGCTGCACCCAAATACCAAGCTTTGCATGATGCATTAAAAGAGCATGCGTACCGGCTTTATTTAAAAGCCAGGCAGAGGCAGTTATATGGCCCGGAGCTAACGTACGTTCAAAGCAGTCGCAATTTTCCTGAACAAAATTGATGATTTTATGCGACGTTTCACGTTCTTCAAAAGAAGGTACATACGATTGAAGCGCTTGAATGAGTTTTTGTCGATGCATTGATTTACCCTTTGGTCTCCTTATGGGCGGACAGTATACCATAATCCGGCAGCGTTTTGTTCAAGCGCGCCACACAACTGCAGATCAAAAAGCGCCGCCTGCATACTCGGCATATCCTGATCAAGTTGATCAAGGAGGGCATCAATTGACTGCGGTTTTTTACAAAGCGCAATAATTTTTCGCGCGAGCGGCAGATCCGCCTGCTCGAGTGGCAAATTATCGGATGCTTTTGATGGTAAAGAGAGCGACTGCTGCTCCAAAGTCGGTAATTGCAGTGGTTCGGCTTTTTTGTCGGCGCTCAGATTAAGCGCTTGCAAAATATCCGCGGCACTCTGCACTACCGTCGCCCCTTGCTTGATAAGATCATGACAGCCAGCACTTAACGGATTGAAAATACTTCCCGGAACGGCGCATACCTCTCGCCCCTGCTCAAGAGCAAAAAGCGCGGTAATTCTGGCACCACTTTCTTGCGCTGCCTGCACCACCAAGCATCCGCGACTTATACCGGCAATGACGCGGTTACGCGCCGGAAAATTACCCGGATGCGGCAGCGTATCAACTGAAAACGGGCTTACAACTGCCCCGCCAGCATCTATAATCTGCGCAAAAAGTTTTTTATTGGCATACGGGTAAAGATGAGCAAGCCCGGAACCAAGAATAGCTATCGTTTTACCGCCCGCATGCAAGGCGGCTCGATGCGCCATCGTGTCAGCGCCGATTGCCCCACCGCTCACAATCGGCATTCGATACGCAACAAGTTCAGGAATAAGTATATCGATAACTTTCTGTGCATATTCATCAGCCGCACGCGACCCAACGACGGCAAGAGCATTTTTCGTTTCAAATGATCCTTTGTAGTAAAGAATCACGGGTGGTAGATGTATCTCTTTTAAATCCGGCGGATACGAGTCATCAATAAATGTACACCAGCTCACCTGATTTTTATCGATGCGCACCAACTCTTTTTCAAGGAGCGAGCTATCAGCTAACCCATTGATCACCGTTTGTGCAGCACCAGCAGAGAGCCCACCAATGCGCTGAAGATTAGATAAGCTCATGTGATACAAACCAGACAATCCCTCAGAGCCAAATGTACGCACAAGCTGCGTACATACTGCTGGCCCCACTCCTTTTATGAGTGAAAGATGAAGGAGTGTCGTTTGAACCGCTGCCATGGAGCCTTACATCACCGTTTCGTCATCAAAAAAGGCAGAATCTGCATTTAATGCTTTGATGATCTCATCAGACGGCGTACTGATATCAAAATCAAAAATACTTACCTGCTGCCCATCACCTTCAGCTTTTTTGGTAGGCGCAGCTTGCAGATTTGATGATTCATTTTCAGGACCACTGTCGGTTTCTTCTTCAAAGGCAACAATACGCGCAAGTCGCTGATCAGCATCAAGACGAATAAGGCGAACGCCTTTTGCTTGGCGACCCATCGTACGAATTTCAGTCGGTGCCAGACGAATCATTTTACCCGCTTCGTCAATGAGCAGGACATTCGAGTCATCGCTGACTGCAGCCAATCCAATGACATCGCCATTGCGATCGTCAGTTGGAATCGTGCGGACTCCATAGCCTCCACGATGCGCGACGCGGAAATCTTCTGCTTTTACGCGCTTGCCATACCCACCGGAAGTGGCAAATAGAATATCGCGATCATCAGCTATCACTTCCATCCCGACGACCGAATCCTTTTCGCGCAAACGAATACCCATCACACCCGCTGCTTGGCGGCCCATCTGACGAACTTCAGTCTCTTTAAAGCGAATTCCCTGCCCCTTGCCAGTAGCAATCACGATCGAATCTTGACCAGAACTCAATGCACAAAATACTAATTCATCACCATCGCGCAGACTGACCGCTCGAATACCGGAGCTACGAATTTTCGCAAATTCAGCCGCATCGGTACGCTTAATGATACCGTTCTTGGTAAGCATGACGAGTGATTTGCCTTCCATCTCGCGAATACATAATAATTTCACGACACGCTCATCCGGATTGAGCTGCAATAAATTGACAATCGCGCGCCCTTTTGAAGTGCGTGATCCTTCAGGAACTTCGTATACTTTCATACTGTACACACGCCCAAGGTTGGTAAAGAACATCAGTTCATCATGCGTTTTAGCGACAAACACATCATGGATAAAATCACCCGACTCTTCAAGCGGCGCCATTCCCATTTTGCCTTTACCGCCACGATGCTGCACGCCGTAGATAGTCAGCGGAACACGTTTAATGTACCCCCGCTCAGTCAACGTAACGACTACCTCTTCATCCGGAATTAAATCAGCCTCCGTTAAAATATCAATTGGCCCTTCGATGCGCGTTTTGCGCGGATCGGCGTAATCAGCTTTAATTTGTATAAGCTCTTTTTCGATCTCTTTTTTCAAAACGGTCTTATCGCCCAAAATCAGCTTAAGCTCGCCAATCAGCTTTTTGAGCTCATCCATTTCGGTAAATATTTTTTCCTGCTCAAGGCCGGTCAGTCGCTGCAAGCGCATCTCAAGAATTGCTTTGCCTTGTTCAGCTGAAAGCAAGAAGCGCTTATTCAGTTGCGCAATAGCATCTTCCGGTGTCGGGGAGGCTTTAATGAGCACAATCGCTTCATCAATATTATTCAGCACGATAATAAAACCAGCCAAAATATGCTCACGCGCTTGCGCTTTACTCAAATCGTATACCGTGCGCTTGTAAATAACTTCTTGGCGATGGAGTAAAAATTCTCTAATCAGATCACGCAAGCTAAAAATGAGTGGGCGATTTTCCAAAAGTCCGAGCATCAAAATAGAAACGCTCGTTTCAAGCTGCGTAAATTTATAGAGCTGATTAAGGACAACCGTCGGAATTTCACCGCGTTTGAGCTCAATCACCACGCGCATCCCTTTTTTATCCGATTCATCGCGGATATTAGAGATACCATCAATAATTTTATTTTTTACCAGATCGGCAATTTTGATAATAAGTTCAGCTTTATTCACCTGATACGGCAGCTCACTAATGACCAGCGCAGTACCCTTTTTGGTCTCT
>JAGVKP010000045.1 GCA_020050475.1 Candidatus Babeliales bacterium | reverse complement strand
TCATAATTAATACCGTAGGGGTAGCGCACCATCGTAAGCGGCCGATTATGCATATACGGGATCATAAAGGGGGCAAGAGCGGCATAGTAATCGATCAATGCGGCTTTGGTAATCGCTTGTGCCTTTTTGGTTGCGGGAAAAAGTATTTTGGCAGGATGAGAAACAGTGATGCGATCAATAATCATACCCTACCCCTTTATGGATGATTCTTTTTTTATTTGACTCATCGTGCGCCCCGTTAATGCAGATCGCTGATTGGTCTGGCAACGTAGTGTACCCGGTTGGTCATGCATTTTAATCAAAAGCCATTTATTATTTTCTTCGTTTTTTTCTTTCTTATTGTATTTGATAAGCGCAAACCGGCCATGTAGTTTACTTCCGGCAAGCTCAACTTCGATCTGCCCGTTGGCAAGGGATTGCTTGAGCGAAACCGGTTTATTTTTTTCTTTTTTTATATTTTTAAACGTGCCGTGATCCCACACCATGACCGTCCCGCCGCCATATTCCCCTTGTGGGATTGTTCCTTCAAACGTTGCATAGCTGAGCGGATGATCTTCGGTCATAATAGCTAATCGTTTTTCTCCAACTTTGAGCGGCATTCCTTTTGGCACTGCCCACGAAGCGAGTACGTTTCCTATTTGTAGTCTGAAATCATAATGCAGATGAGATGCTTCGTGCTTTTGGATGACGAACTTTTTGTTCGTCTTTTTTTCTCTTTTGATCTGATTATTTTTGGGCTCAGCAGTACGTGTAAAGTCTCTTTTGGATTGGTATGATTTAAGATCAGATTTATTCCGTATACTCATTGAATTATCTTTTTCCGCATAACAATTAGTAATAATTATTCCGCTGATGAGTAGTAATGAAATAATAAATAGATCCTTTGATAATGAATGAGATAGATCTATTTGAAACTGTAATCTATCGCGTGATTATTCAACAAGAAAGAGTGTACAAATGATGATACCGCTTAATAAAAGCGGTATCGAAAGTGATTTTGAAGAATCCAGGATTACACAATAAAAATATAAATTATCAGACACTATTATAATACCAAGTGATTAGTGCAAAAAAAAAACACCCACAAGCTACTCTGCGCTTGTGGGTGCAAAATACTGATAACGAGATGTTCAGCGGTTGAATTACGCGCGTGAAAACAATCCTCGTATTTTGCTGAATGAATAACCATTATAAAGCATAATCGCGACCGCGGTAGAAACTGCCGTCACGCCAGAAATTCCTGCAGCTATATAAGGATATTCTCTTGCCAACTGTTCGATTTTTGCCAAGGTACCGTTTTTATAAAGGACGTAAGTCACTGCACCAATTGTCAGGATACCGATTGCCCCTGCCGCATATAAAACAGCGCCATTACGTTCGCTGAAAGAGACAAATAAAATATTCTGCATCCAAGATTTACGAACGATCGGGGGATTGGCCGGTTGCTGAACTATCGGTTTTTCCAGCTGCTCAACCGGGAGCTGCTCCGTAGCTTTTTGCAGATCCTCCTGTTCCTCTTTTTTCAGATCAGTTACTTTGACCGGAAACGGAATTAGTTTGACCAACTGCTCAAGCGAAGGGAGCTCCACCGGCTTAAGCTGATCCTCTTGATCATTCATTGCGCCGGCATGCATTGGTAAACCACTCACCATGAAAAGAATTGCTACGCTCACTACTCTCTTTTTTGTGCTGAAACCCTGATGTATTATCATGAGCTTGTCCTTTTAATATGATGAATATATGCCTATTTTTTGTTAACTAAGAACACAATAGTTACCACACCTACTGCTCCAACTATTCCCAATGGGATGCAATTCTTTTTTGCCCAAATAATAGCTGACTGCCTTGGCGTAAGCGGTGGCCTAACAACTTCATTAACCACCTGCTCAACCGAAACATTCGGGGCACTTGTCGGAAGAACTACCGGCTCTTCCGGTTCGCTTTTTTCGTTTTGTTGTGCCGCACCCTCATTTTTTTCTTCATTCTGCTTTTTTTGGTTAAAAATATCTTGTATCGGTACAGTAATTACTGATTGAACCTGCGGCCTTTCTTTTCGTTTTTCAAGCGTATCTTTAACGTACGAGACTATCATGCACGCACCTTGATTAAACGTCTGTAAAAACGCATCATCATCAAATCCAAACGCACCAACTGACTGGAGTAAAAAAGCAAAAAATAGGAGTTTTTTCATGGTTGTCTGTCTTTCTTTTTATTTAATAGTATCCCAATGCATTGCTAGTTCAACTAAAAGTCGTACGCCGTACCCGGTTGCCCCGGTATCATAATACGTTATATCAGGTACGCTAAATGCCGTACCCGCAATATCAAGATGTGCCCACGGAACTTCGCCAGCAAAAGCCTGTAGAAAAAATGCAGCCGTAATAGCGCCAGCGCGGTACTGCGATTTACCGCTATTGCATAAATCAGCTACATCTGATTGCACCGCCGCTTTAAAATCATTATCCATTGGCAAGCGCCATACGCGATCTCCAGAGATCAGCGAAGCATGCTCAATTTTTTTGGCCAACTCATCATGCTGACTCATCAGTCCGGCAAAATACGGCCCAAGGGCATACGCGCAGGCGCCAGTCAATGTCGCAATATCGATCATGAAATCAGGCTTGTAATGCTTGACGGCATACGACATGGCATCAGCTAAAATAAGTCGCCCTTCAGCATCCGTATTTTTAACTTCAGCCGTTTTGCCGTTATAAAACTGAATAATATCGCCCGGTTTGGTTGCAGTCCCACTCGGTAAATTTTCCGATGTCGGCATAATGCCGATGATATTAATATCTGGCTTGAGTTGGGCAATAACCTGCATAGTGCCGATGACGGCAGCCGCACCCGCCATATCATCTTTCATCGCTTCCATATTAAGTGCGGGCTTCAAGCTCAAGCCACCTGAATCAAACGTAATACCCTTACCGACGTAGGCAACTGTCGGCGCCCCTTTTTTCTCAGTTTTGTATTCTATAATTGCTAGTTTACAATCTTGTTCTGAGCCGGCTGAAACTGCTTGTAATCCGCCCATGCCCATTTTAATCAGCTCTTGTTCGCCAAATTCCGTATACTTCATACCGTATGTTTGCGCAACCTCTTTGGCAAAACCGGCCAAGATAGTTGGCGTTAATTTATTCGGTGGGGTATCGACCCAGTGGCGAACTTTATTGACTGCCTGGGCAATAATAGATCCTTGAGCCACCCCTTTTTGCAGCTCAGCTTTATCGGCATCAGATCCGGTACAGCACTCAATGGTAAGCTCTTTAAATACTTTTCTTTTTGCATCGGAAAAATAATCATCAAACTTATAGCTTCCCATACAAGCACTAATGACCAGCTGCTTACCTAGATCAAAATCAGAGACACCAAACAACTGCGATGAAGGAAGCTCCACCGAACATGATCCAATTTTCCTGCTTTGCATTCCTCGTATGAGTGATGCGGTTGAGCGCCGAAACTGTTCAATCGTTATGCGACCTTGAGCAGTTGGTTTGCCTATCCCAATACAAAAAATAGTCTTTGGCTGTCCATTGACCGACATTGAAAGCGGCACTATTTTTCCGGCTTGTCCAGCAAAATCAACCTGCTTTAAATAGGATTCAAGTAAAGGAAAATGATCTTGCGCTAAACGATCAAGCGTCGATGAAAGCGGCTGATCGGCAGCGATGAAAAAAGCCAAACTCTGTGCCTTTGATTCGGGCAACGAGCATTCAGCAAAACGAAACGTAATCATTAACGATCCTTGTTTTTATCTTAAAAAAGTGGTTGTAGTATAACAGCTTACATGCAGAGTTTCTACGCAAACCTGCATGCAAGCTACTTTTTTTCAAAAAAGACTATCGGCGACGCATCACGCGACGCGCTTTGACCGCGCGATTAGTTTTGGCTGCTTGGTGAATGCCACCGCGGTAAACTAATGCTAACTTCGTTCGTATCTGTTTGCCATCAACGGTGAGCGGTCTGCCAAAATCATCATAAGCCGGTTGGCCAGCTGCGTCTTGTATTTCAGTAACACCGACACCTAGTCTTGCAAGCAGCGTATCAAGTTGACTTGCTAATAACGAAGTCCGGGCAAAAGCGCCAACGGTAGCCACGGTCGGATCAAAAATGACACCATTTGAAATATCGACATACCAGTTATTATATTTCGGTGCATAGTACTCCCATCCTTGATCCTGTTCTTGATTTAAAAGCACCAGATAGCGATTATGCTGCGCATCGTAATAAATACGGCTCAACGAAGATTGTACAATGTTGCGTGCATCCTGATTATCCGGTAGCTGCTTGACCATACTGATATCAACCGGCGCAAGATTCTGGGCTGCCGGCGCATTATTGATCAAACGAGCAAGTCCCCTGCTATCGATCACCGCATTGAGCTTCCATGCGCACTGCTTCCAATAATTAAGCTTCATTGTCTCTAATGCTGATGCTTGATCAGGGCAGGTCGTCGGTGCTTGAGAATCAAGCACTTGAATATCAAAAAGATAGTCATACGTTTTTCCTTGATCTTTAATTGAAAGCCAACGACCAGCAACGGTTGGCGAATAGCGCTTTGTGTTAATGGTTACCGTAACCGCCACGCGATTGCCCGCATCATCAGTGTAACTTCCCGTAAAACTGCCGCCGGATGCCGTAAGCGAAATCAGGTATTGGTTATACAAAAGCGCAGTTAACTGGTCAGGTTGCGCGCCATTGAAAATAATACAGACCGGATTCAATGGC
>JAGVKP010000071.1 GCA_020050475.1 Candidatus Babeliales bacterium | reverse complement strand
GGCTATCAAGAGTAACCTCTTGAAGAATGAGTACATCGGCGTCGATAGTTGCTATTGTCTTGAGAATATCTGCGACCCGCCATGTATCTTTTGCATCTTGCCAGCCATGAATGTTATAGGTGGCGATGCGGAGAGCATCGGGTGATTTTGCTGGAATAGCTTTATTGTAATGAGCCAAGCGCTTAACATCGTGTAAGAAAAGTTCGATCATTCTTGATTTGCCGGGAGGAGTCGGCCACCAACTTTTTTTGAGCCATTCAGCGCGTTCGAGCCAGATAGAGGCTAGTGACTCATAATTAAAGGGGCGTTTTGGCGAGCCTGGTTGCGCCGTAATTTTGCTGCATTTAGATGGAAATACCTTTAAATACTCAGGCGTCACAACTGATTTCTGCGCTTCTATCGGGCGATTTTTTACGACATGAAGTTGTCCGTTAAGTTTTGATGAAAAACTGAAAAGTAGCATCAAAAAAAGATGTATCATGAGTCTCCCTAATCCCGATTCTTTTTGCACGAGAGTAGCCAGAAAAGAGATCGAAAGGCAACTAAACGCGTTATCGTTTTGATCGACGTTTAATAGAAGTGCGCTTCTCTTTTTTGTCGGTGGCTGATTTTCCGTTTTTGAACGGATTATTAATGAGCGCTCTCGTGAGTACTTCGTCCATTGTATCTACAAAAATGAGCTCGAGATTAAGTTTGATCTCTTTCAGGATCTCTTCCATCTCATCGCTGTTTTCCTTTGGCACGAGTACCGTTTTGATACCATGCTGCTGAGCAGCTAGGAGTTTTTCTTTGAGCCCACCAATTGCGAGGACGCGTCCTCTTAAAGTAATTTCACCGGTCATGGCAACATCCGAGCGCGTCGGATTTTTAGTCAGCGCGGAAATAAGCGCGACGCACATGGTAATTCCGGCAGAAGGCCCGTCTTTCGGGGTTGCTCCTTCGGGAATGTGGATATGGACATCTTTTGAGGCATAGAAATTTTGCGGTAATCCAAGCTCTTGCGTGCGCGCACGAATATAACTGAGTGCTGCGTGCGCAGATTCCTGCATGACTTCGCCAAGTTGGCCGGTCAGTGTCAGGCCACCTTTACCATTAATGACGGTCGTTTCAATTTCAAGAAGATCGCCGCCAAATTCAGTCCAGGCAAGTCCTGTCGCAAGCCCAATGCGATGGATACTTTGATCAAGGACAAGCTTTTTATATTTTTGGTGACCAAGCCATTCTTTGATGAGTTCGGCAGTTATGCTTATTGTTGTCAACTTTTTATCGTTGAGGAGCATCTGTATTGATTTGCGCATAAGCTTGGCGATGATACGCTCAAGTTGACGCACGCCAGCTTCTTTTGTGTACTGCCCAATAATATTATACATAAGATCGCGTGGGATAATAAATTGCTCAGCAGTAAGCCCGTACTCTTTCAAATTCTTGGGCAGGAGAAAATGATATGCTATTTCTGCTTTTTCATCTTCCGTGTATCCGGTAAGTGAAATAACTTCCATGCGATCAAAAAGTGGATACGGAATTCCTTCAATCATATTGGCAGTTGCAATAAACATGACCTTAGATAGATCATATTCAACTTCCAAAAAGTGATCGATAAATGACTTATTTTGTTCTGGATCCAGTACCTCTAAAAGAGCTGCTGCTGGATCGCCGTGCATATCGCGTGACATTTTATCAATCTCATCAAGCAGAATAACAGGGTTAACCGTTTTTGCCTTTTTCATCGCGTGCACGATCTTGCCCGGCAAAGCACCAATATAGGTGCGGCGATGACCACGAATTTCAGCTTCGTCACGAATGCCACCCAACGATATGCGCACAAATTCTCTTCCTAAGCTTTGTGCAATCGATTGAGCAAGTGATGTTTTGCCAACGCCCGGCGGCCCGACAAGACAGATGATCGGTGAGCGCTCCATGTTTTTTGAAAATTTTTTGGCAGCAAGAAATTCTATAATGCGCTCTTTAATTTTTTGCAATCCGGCGTGCTGCTCATTGAGGATTTTTTCAGCTTGCACCAGGCTAATGGTATCTTTACTTTGTTTTTTCCATGGCAGAGAGACAATCCAGTCAACGTACGTGCGCGAAACAACTGCCTCAGAAGACAATGGCGGCATCTGCTCGAGACGCTTGAGCTCTTTTTCAACTTTTTCATGCGCTTCTTTAGAAAGCCCCAGTGATTTAAGTTGCGCGCGTATTGACTGAATTTCAGTTTGTGAGTCGTCGCGACCAAGCTCTTTTTGTATGGCTTTCATCTGTTCGGTCAGATAGTATTCGCGCTGATTTTTTTCAACCTGTGTTTGGATGCGGCCTTTAATGCGCTGTTCGGTCTCCAGAATCTCAATCTCTTTGGCGATCAGCGTATTCATTTTTGAAAGTCGCTGCACTAAGTCGCTGGTCTCCAAAAGCTCTTGGCGTTCAGCAGAGGTAAGGTTAAGGTGGACGGCAAGCGTATCAGAAACAGCATCCATATCCTCAACCGTTTTTACCATTGCAAAAAGCTCAGTGGGGACCTTTTCATTTAATTTTGCATAACTTTCATACAAGCGACGAAGCGTCCGCCATAGCGCTTCAAGCTCAACTGCTTGATCAAGCGAAGTGGTTATGAGGTCTTCATAGGTGACACCAGTGAAGCCATCAAGTTGCTGACTGCCGGTAATGCGTGCGCGGCATATTCCCTCAACTAAAATTTTAAATGATCCATTGGGTATGCGCATAATTTGCAAGATGGTTGCACGGGTGCCATGAGAATAGACATCATGATCAGTTGGGTTTTCAACCGCTTCATCTTTTTGCGTTGAGATAAATAGAGACTTGTCATGCTGCAGAGCATATTCGACTGCTTTAATAGATTGCGGTCGGCCCACAATAACGGGGTGTATACTCTTGGGAAGAATAATAATATTTTTAAGCGGCAGGAGCGGCAGCATAGAAGGAGGAGTCTGCTCGTGCGGCTGTTGGTTATCGAGTACTATTTCTTGTGTGGTCATGAAAAATCACTTTTGCGTTAACGGTATTTTCTGTGAGAAATGATTTGCTGGGAAAGGAGGTTGGTGTACCAACTACTGATAGGCAGTTTTAAACCTCTTGGGCCCGAGAATCATGCTTAAAATTTTACCAAAATTGTGTTAATGAGTAAACTTCGTAGTCTCTTGCATAGTTTCAATAAAAAAAGGTCTATTTTACTGAAAGGGCGCTAGCGACAGACTGATAAAATCGGTACGATAAACATGGCTTATTTTTACAAAAGCCCAATATTTTGCTAAAGTTGTCTGCATATTAAGAGTTATTTTTATCATTTTTTTAACAATTTGGGTAACGAGAGGAATATATGCTTACCAAAATTGCACGATGGTGGTGGGGGGATTTTCATGAAGGGGAGCTGAAAAAATTTGGCTTACTTTCGTTGATTTTCGGCCTCGTTATAGGGGTCTACTGGTTTTTGCGCCCGTTGAAAGACTCAGTTTTTTCCAGTGTTGTTGGCGCTGATTATATCCCACGAGCAAAAATGCTTTCGCTTGTGGTAGTCTTTCCGCTTGTTTTGATCTACTCAAAGATGGTTGACATGTTTCCCCGTCAGCGTATGTTTTACGCGCTTTGCACGATCTACGGTCTTTTGGCGCTTGTCTTTGCCTTCTGCATGAACCATGCTGATATTGGTCTTGCTTCAGGTGCGCGCCCAGATAACTGGTGGGGCTGGGGTTGGTATGTGTACGTTGAGAGCTTTGGATCGTTGATCGTTGCTCTTTTCTGGGCATTCACGGCCGATACAACCAAACCTGATGCAGCGGCTCGCGGGTATCCATTGGTTGCCTTTGGTGGCCAGATTGGCAATATCGTCGGACCTTCTGCGCTTATCTTTATCATGAAATACTTTGCTCATATCGAGCTTACGGCTGAGGGCGAAATGCCTGCAGGCGGTGCGGCACAAAGCGCTATGGTTCACGCGGGTGCAGTCGTCTTGGCTGCGGTTATCATGGGCATGATCATGCTTTTGGTCAAGTTCTTCATGAGCTCTATACCTAAAGAACAGCTTGTTGGCTACCATGCCAAAAGTGATCATCAAGAATCAGAGCCAGGGTTTTTTGAGGGGTTGCGCCTTATCTTCTCTTCTGGGTACTTGATTGGTATCTTTGCGATCATCTCGTTTTATGAGATTATTGTAACCGTGTTGGATTTCAACTTTAAGACACTTGCAAGTGCACAGTTTACGGTTCATCACCAATTGACCGAGTATTTGGCTTATTACGGCATGATGGTAGGTGTCGTTTCTATGCTCAGCATTATTTTGGGTATCAACAAAATTCAGCGCTCGCTTGGCCTTGGTGCTTCGCTTGCATTGTTGCCAATTTTGATAGCAGTGGCGGTCCTTACGTTCAAATCGTACCCGATAGTCAGCGTTCTTTTCTGGATCATGGTATTCTCTAAAGCAGTTAACTATGCGCTTAACCAGCCATCGATGAAACAGCTTTATATTCCAACATCTAAAGATGCTAAATACAAATCGCAGGCGTTTATTGAGATGTACGGTTCTCGTGGTTCAAAAGCTATGGGATCAACCGTTAATCTCTGGCGAAAAACGTTTATGCAAAAATATGGCGCGATTGCTGGGCTTGAGCAATTTATTACCATGTGTACCTTTGCGTCACTCGGTATTATTGGGATATGGTTGCCAGTTACGTTCTATCTTGGCAGAACATTCAAAAAAGCAGTCGACGAAAAACGTGTTGTCTGCTAATTGCTGCTGAGTAATGATGAATAAATAAGAGAATGGGCCTTCTTACAAAACATGGTAAGAAGGCCCATTTTTGATACACTAAGTGTAGTGATCGTGGTTTTCTTGTACTGATATGTAGGGGCGACTGGATGATAATACGGTATGCGCAAAGCATCTTTGATTCTATAGGGCATGATCGGCATGAGCGAATGAAGTTTTTCCTGCTCTGCGCGACCTTTTTTCTGGTAATCGGATCGTATACGCTCATTAAAGAGCTGCGCGACTCAATATTTGTCGCTATTGTGGGGCGCGAATATATTCCAGTAGCGCGAATAATTGAGACGTTTATCCTCATCCCCGCTATTTTCTTTTACTCCTATTTAGTTGATAGGCTCAGACGACATCATCTTTTATATGTCTATGCGGCCTTTTATGGCATTGTTGGCTTTTTATGTGCAGGGTTGCTTGGCCATAGTCTGATTGGTTTACAAAATACTGATACAAGTCCGTGGCGCCTCTTTGGCTGGTTTTTTTATTTTTATGTTGAAGGCTTTTCACCATTTGTAGTCAGTCTTTTTTGGGCCTTTGCCAACTCGGTGAATAGTCCTGAAGGTGCTAAGAATAACTACCCGCTGATGGTTTCTGGGTCAAAAATTGGTGGCATGGTAAGTGCTGGGTTTGCTTGGTGGCTTCTTGGTTGGCAGTTGCCTGATGGTAGTCGCATGTTTTCTGATGTGGTGAACCATCAAATCCTACTCTGTTTTTTCTCAGCTTTGGTTGTTCTTATACCGGTAGC
>JAGVKP010000027.1 GCA_020050475.1 Candidatus Babeliales bacterium | reverse complement strand
TTTGCAATTCTGAATAAGCAAAATTTTGAGGATAACTATTCGGTTTTTAGATTTGCCGATCATTTAGGACTCGATACATTGGCCAACCAGGCTTTGAATACACTCGCGAGCAATTTTGTAGATGAAGATAATGAAGAGAGTATTACAAAGCAACTTGCTACCGCAAATATACCAGAATTACATCAAAAAATGATTGTAACTTCTTGGAATATATTGCGCATGCGTGGTGGTTTTCTTGATGCCAAAACTATCAAAAATTATAAGCGCCTTGATCAACCGGTTTTAAGTCCTAATGGAAACTATCTGGTGGGAATTAACCCTGAGGGAGAAAGCTCAAACAAAATAAGTTCTTTGATCCTGTACTCTGTTAATCAAAAAAAACAGATCACTATAGCTAACATTAACGAAGGAAGAAGCTTTAACGAGGCGGGGCTTTTTCAGCCAACATTTAATACAAACAATCAAGTCGTTTATATTGAACGCTCAGAAGACGAAATATATACGCTTAAGAAATACGATATTGCAAATAGAAAGACCGCCGAGATTATTAAGACTGGGAAAAAGGAATTAGTCTACTTAGCGCAAAAAGGTGATGCGTTTCTTACCGTCGATGGCCGAAAGATTACGATCTACCAACTAACTGATAGTAAAAAAACAGAGCCGCAGATAGCAACGCTGAACATCCCTAACACATATAGAAGTCACCTTTATTGTGCCACAAGTCCCGATGGAAAAGTTGGAGCTCTCCTTTCTGAAAACTATAATAGCTCACAATATATTACACTCTTTTCATTAGAAAGCATGGAACTTATTACAACAATAGCGCATAATTTTGGCCGGATAGCTCACGCAGACTTTTTTTTCACACAAGATAGTTTGAAATTGGTACTACTTGGCCAAAGTGGTCAAACAGACGAAGATCTTATTATAGATCTTGCTGATCGCAACAATATTAAACCGTACTATATTGCACCAGAGAAAGAAATTTTGAATAGAAACGTGCTGTTTTATGCAGTTATGCGAGGATTTACCTATGGACGCTTGCGTGAAAATATGGATAAAAGTACTGAAAATGTGCTCGACAATATAGTACGAGATGCGACGCTCAGTAAAGATAAATTAATTGCATATTGGCAGCGGAAGCCAAGGCTTTTCCTTAATTACCATAGGAATACCGAATCGAAAAGATACACCAAGCTCATTGATTTGATTTTGAAGCCCCTTGAATTCGATCGCAACAAATTTAATCAAGAGAATAGCGATGAGCAAGAAAAAATTTTACGAAACGCAGTCTATTCGGCGGATAAAATGTTGAAAACAATAGAAGAGGTGCGCACATCAGGCAAATATGATGGGGTAGTAAATGAGCGTCTTGAGGTCCTTGCAGATTTACTTGAGGTACCTGAGGCAGGAGCTTTAAGCGTTCCTGATGAACTGGTGGGAAAGATAATGTCGAGTAAGCGACTGCAAAGCGTTTCTTCTGTGAGCACTCTCCCACAAAATTGGGTTTTCACCTACCATCATGACGAATTTCCAAGTATCTGGAATATGAACCATCGCTCTATAAGCACACTTACCAAAGATAATAACATTGCAGCAGATACGATTAAGACATTCGAGTACGATACCCAGCTTAATTCATCTTTGACCACTTTGAACCTATTTAAAAGAGCAAAAAAAGACAAAGGCAAAGGTGGCAGATACTATTATGATCTTGGTTACATTCGTAATCCAAAATATCCACAACTTAAAGCAGCTTCTCATAAGACGTTGCCAATCATATACACAGCACACGAAAACTGGATTTTTGTCTGGGACATGCTCAAAAAAATAAGGCGCCAATCAGTCCAATGCAAAGATATAACTAAAATAGAAGCAATTCAGTTAAATGAAGATGATAGATCTTTGCTTGTCTCTGGCAAAGAGAAGCTCTGCCTTATAAATCTGAAAGTACTTGGATTAGCCAAGACAGAAATCACTCCTCAACCAGCGGAATCAAAAATTGGCTCACGCATTCGATCATATATGGGAGCGATTGCTCGTTATCTGCAAGATTATTTTAAAAAATGAAAATCGTTGGCAGTCAGCGTTTTTTCATTTTTTTCTATTTCCTGTATATGCTCAGCTAACTCTTTTTGCGTCATTAGCGAAAAATCGAAAACAAGGAGTGCCGGCTTAAGGTTGCCATTACCATCAAGTTTATGACGATCAGCATCTGTAATATGTGTTGATTTGAGGCAAAGATATGTCAATGCTTCATCAAATTCTGGGCGATTTAAATGAAGTGTCGCACCACGGCAGACTATTTGTATCGCCCCGCATTCAGTATCTTCTTTAAATGCTCCTGAAGAGTGAAGTACAATCGATGCACATAAAACAAAAGAAAGCTTCATGCCGGTCTCATTGTTGGGTTAGGAAATCTTGAGTCTGTCTTTTTTTTTCATGTTACTTTTCAGTAAGCGCGTCAGATTACCAGATTGTTCAAATTGATTAACTGTCTGTGTGCTCAATAATAATGAGACGTCGATGCGATGTGAACCGGATTTTAAGTTATCCGAATCATCAAGAAGCTGAGTATACGACGCCTGGTCAAGAAGAAGATGAACGGCGAGTTTAATTTTCTGATCAATCTCTTCGTTGCGTGTTATGTTTGCTACACCATCTGAGCAGATAATTTCAAATACATCCGGCTGTTTTTTTTCCATACAGACTGTGTTGCTGACTATGCAGATAATGGCAATCATACAAATACGCATGCATACTCCTTGCTTTGAGACCGTATTTGGTTTCCACCATTGCATAAAAAAATATACGAGGCAACTCTTTATTGCCATCGTAAATAAAAACTTAAGGACCATTGCACGACCGCAAAAAAGCACTTTAGAATGTATCCAGCACTATAAAAAGTTAGTAAAAATGCTGGCTTATTAATGCACCGATAATGACTATTATGTTAAAAATCAAAGGGTACGTATGAATCTGAGTAGTTTTGAGCGACGCTCTCTCTTTGCTGGCGTCGGCATTCTTATAGGGCTCGGTATTATAACTTCGATTCTGCTTGCCATTCGCTACACGAACCTTACCGATTCACTGGCGGTCAATTTACGCACCACAGTTGATCTGACCAATAACACCGTCTGGCAGGCAGTTGATGCAGAACTTGCCCAGCTTGAGTCGCACCTTCAGAAATTGGCCACGCAGAGTGCTCTTTTGGAGCATGAAAGCCAGGCGGCTGACCTTTTATCAGCGTTTTTAAAAGAGTCATCTTTTGCCGCCGTGGGTATCATGACGACGCCAACAACTGACTCTTTTTTAGTAATTACGGACAATCAACAATCTGGGGTACAAAAAAATCAACTTGACCTCCAAGATCCACGAGTATTAAATACCTGGTCAGAACCATATTTTTCAGCTGCGCTGCAAGATTGGGCTGTTGCCTATAGCATTCCATTGGCAAAAAATCGCGCGGTCCTTTATGGCATCGTCCCACTTGCGATGCTCAAAAAACCGCTTTTTGTCGCCGGTTCATCAGCATCGAACTATAACCTACTGACTTTGGCCGATGGCACTATTATCACCTACCAGCTGGCAGCAGTAGCACCAGCAACAAGCTCAGTTTTTGATCTTCTCGAGATCAATGAAAATGAACAAGCGCTCCAAGAAGTAAAAAAAGCGTTAACTAATACGCACGAATCAGTTATTACGTACAAAGATGCACGTATCGGTCAGTCAGTTTATATACAGGCGCGCACCCTTCATAATGCACCGTGGCGCTTGGCGACCGTATTGTATCCGGCTGATCTTTTAAAAGAAAATGTCGTACCAATTAGGCACACGGTTTTATTGCTCAGTCTTTCACTGCTCATTACCCTCTGCTTATTTTTTTTCCTCATCGGGTTATGGGCCGAATCATTTACCGCTTGGTGGATTGTCGTCACCCTAATATGCCTTGCATGTTCAGCACAATTATTATTTTTATGGTATCTGGCAAGTAATCATCCTTTTGAAAAACATACCGACTACTTAATGATTGCCGATAACACGCAGCTCCAAGCATTTATTGCGGCGCAAAATACCAAATCGTTCAGAATGCAGCCGATAACGCCCATTTTAACCGGTGTCTACCTTGAAGAGATGCTTTTTAGCCGTGAAGCCAGTGGACTGGTACCGTTTGTCAAAATGAGTGGGTACATTTGGCAGCGATACAGCAAGAGTGCACATACTGGCTTACAAAAAGATTTTGTACTTCCGGATGGCTTTGAATTGGAAAAAGAGTTGAT
>JAGVKP010000049.1 GCA_020050475.1 Candidatus Babeliales bacterium | reverse complement strand
TGACGGTTGGACTGTCAGAACGAAAGATACAAGTTGGGCGGCTCACGTTGAAGACACCGTAGCGGTGACTGAAAATGAGCCAATAGTGTTAACCAGATTTAGGCAAAATTAAGGGTCATATGAAACCTAGTAAAGAAGATGTGATACGCGTTGACGGAATAGTCAAAGAGACGCTTCCAAATGCCATGTTTCGTGTTGAAATCGAAGGTGGTCACGTTGTATTAGGGCATGTATCTGGTAAAATGCGAATGCACTATATAAAAATTTTGCCTGGTGACAAGGTGTCTCTTGAGTTGTCACCCTACGATTTGACGCGTGGGCGAATTATTTTACGTTATAAAAATTAGAAGATTCAGCATTGTTGTATGAGGAATGCGCTATGAAGGTAAGAACATCGGTCAAAAAAGTCTGCTCTAATTGTCGGGTAGTAAAGCGTAAGCGTACGGTACGTATCATTTGTGAGAAAAATCCACGGCATAAACAGCGCCAAGGGTAATAAAAAATTAAGACGTGTTTCCAAAAGGATATTAAAAGATGGCACGAATCGAAGGTGTGAATTTGCCCGCAAGAAAAAGAATTGAGTACGGGCTTACCTACGTTTTTGGAATTGGATTAAAAACTTCTCAAGATATCTTGAACAAGCTGAGGATTGATTTCAATAAGCGTGTGAAAGATTTGACAAATGACGAAGTAGCTTCAATTCAGAAAGAAGTTTCGCAAAACTACAAGGCTGAAGGTGAACTGCGTAAAGAAATTATGCTGAACATTCGCAGATTGCAGGAAATCGGTTCATACCGTGGCCTTCGTCATAAAAAGGGTTTACCGGTTAGGGGTCAGCGTACGCGTACTAATGCGCGAACACGCAAAGGTCCTCGTAAAGCTGGTAGTGCAATTGCGCTTAAGCGTGCCGTAACCAAGAAATAATATTAATTAAGGTTTCAAAATAGACACATGGCTTACAAAAAAAAGACAAAAAAAGTTAAACGTCAGGTAAACACCGCAGTTGCTCACGTCAAGTCAAGCTTTAACAATACCTTAGTTTCGATCACCACCCAAGATGGCGACGTTCTTTTTATTGCAAGTGCGGGCAAGCTTGGTTTTAAAGGATCAAGAAAAGGAACCCCGTACGCGGCTACGCAAGTAGGATCTGTCCTTGCTAAAGATATGTTGGCGACTGGTATTAAAGAAGTTGAAGTAAACATGCAGGGCCCTGGCTCAGGGCGCGATTCGGTTGTTCGTGCGCTACAGGCTTCAGGTTTGAATGTTACTGTTTTGCGTGATGTAACCCCATTGCCGCATAATGGCTGCCGACCAGCAAAAAAGCGTCGTGTATAAGCTGCCTGTAAACTATTTGTGAGTAAAAGCTAGGATCAGAATGAAAATTAAAGCAACGACAAAAGTACAAGAAAGAGCGGATAAAGGCGTACGCCGTAATGCTTCTGAATATGGCCGTCAATTGGCTGAAAAGCAGAAAGTAAAGCAAACGTACGGGTTGATGGAGCGTCAGTTTAAACGTTTTTTTGTTATGGCAACCAAAAGTAAAGAGGCTACCGGTAGCGCATTGCTTTCTTTATTAGAGCGAAGACTTGATAACGTCATCTATAGACTCAAGTTATCGGTATCTCGTGCGCAGGCACGCCAAATTATTGTGCATGGACACGTTTTGGTAAATGGCAAGAAAGTTTATTCGCCAGCTTTTCTTGTAGGCGTTAATGATCTTATCTCTCTTGATCCAATAGCAATCGAAAAGAAAAATGCATTTATCGAGCAGGTTGTCGATAAACGTTTAAAAATTGGTATTAAAGTTCCCGAGTGGCTTGAGCTTGAAAAGAATGAACGTCGCGGACGTGTTTTGCGATTCCCGGTACGCTCAGATGTTCAGCAACCAGCTATCGAAGAGCATTTAATTGTTGAGTTGTATTCTAAATAATGCCACGCAAGGTGTGCTGATTGCTTTTATAACTAAGACTGAGAAATTCGGGTAGGGAGAATCATGAATAAGAAGGTATACAAACCGCTCATCATTCCGCGACTAGCATGGGATAAAAAAACGTTGACGAGTAGTTATGGTGAACTGGTGGCGCAACCACTTGAACCCGGATTTGGTATAACCCTGGGCAACGCGATCCGACGAGTACTTCTTGGTGCTGTCGAAGGATCAGCTATAACGGCGGTTGTCATCAAGGGTGTCAATAATGAATTCACAGCGCTTCCTGGTGTTGTAGAAGACACGATGCAACTTCTTTTGAACATCAAAGAAATTGTTGTGCGCAATAAGGAAGGGTTGTCAGGAACAATGCGTTTGGTTGCCGATTCTGAAGGGCCAGTCAAAGTAAGTTCCATTAAAACTGACAGCCATATTGAATTGATCAATAAAGATCATATCATTGCACATATTTCGCCGCGCGGTAGGCTTGAGATCGAGTTCTTTGTAGAATCTGGCAGAGGCTATCGACCTGCGCAGTGGCCCGAAGGTAAACCACTCCAAGAAGATGGCAAAATTTATTTGGATGCTATGTTTTCGCCAGTACGCCAAGTTACCTTTGATATTGAAAAGACGCGTGTCGGTAAAGAAATCGATTACGATAAGTTAACCTTCAAAATTCATACTGATGGATCTGAAAATCCGTTAGATGTTCTTCATTACGCCGTATCAGTTTTGCGTACACAACTTGAGCATTTTTTGGCAAGTACTGAAATTCCGTTTAATCAGATTTCAACCATGCCGCATGATCAAATGAGTGAGCGTGTTGTTGAGGCGGCAGATTTGGGGCTTAAAGGAATTGCGCTCGATTTTTTACTCAAGCCGATTGATGAGCTTGAGCTTTCAGTACGCGCGCATAATTGCTTGATTAATGCCGGTAAAAAACGAGTGATTGATATTGTTCGTATGCCCGAAGAAGAGGTTCTAAAAATTAAGAACTTTGGTCGTAAATCGGCAAGTGAAGTTAAAGAAAGCTTAAAAACATACGGACTTACCTTCGGTATGAATCTCACTGAAGATGATGTCAAGCGTATGATAAAGCATAACGAAGAATAATTTTAGACTGGATCAGTGTTATGAAACATCAAATTGGTAGAAAAAAATTAAATATGAAACCGTCGCATAAGCGTTCGGTTTTGCGTAATCAGATTATTACTCTTATTACGCATGGTCATGTCGTTTCAACCAAAGCACGTATACAAGAAGTTCGTCGGATGACCGAGCGTCTTGTTACTATCGCTCGCGAAGGTAATACGTTTGCCGTACGTCGTCGCGTACAAGCGCTTGTTCCTTATAATGATCAAGCACTTACCAAGCTTTTTACTGAAATCGCGCCAAAATACGTCTCAAGACCGGGTGGCTATACGCGCGTTATTTCTCTTGGCCAGCGCGTGAGCGATACTGCTCATGTCGCACGTCTTGAGTGGGTTTAAAAGAAACATTAATGAGCGATTTTGAAAGAGTCCAATTAGCTATCGAACAGTATGTTCGTCCGCAAGTCC
>JAGVKP010000125.1 GCA_020050475.1 Candidatus Babeliales bacterium | reverse complement strand
TTTTTTCATTTGCGCAGTTTACCCGCTTTAGCGGTAAAAAGGTGCTTGAAGTGGGCGTGGGGGCGGGTACCGATTTTATCCAATGGGTACGCGCTGGTGTGCATGCGTATGGGATTGATTTAACGCATGAAGCGATTTTGAATATCAGTAAGCGGCTTGCTGCAGAAAATCTTCGGGCATATGATCTGCAGGTTGCCGATGCCGAACAGTTACCGTATCCGGATAATTCATTTGATCTGGTTTATTCTTGGGGCGTTATTCATCATTCGCCCGATACGGCCAAATGTCTTGCAGAGATCGTGCGTGTCGCAAAACCGGGTGGCGTCATTAAGCTGATGATCTATCATCGCTATTCATTATTTGCTTTTTATCGTTATCTACTTACCGGTCTTTTTAAAGGAAAGCTGTTTCGCTCGCTTGAAAACGTTCTTTTTTATGACCAGGAAAGTTTGGGTACCAAGGCATATACTTTCAAGCAGGCTCGTAGTATGATCGCCCGGCAACCGGTTGATATTATTTCGCTCAAGGCGCCAGTGACGCAGCATGATCTTTTATGGTATAAGTCTTTACCATTTCGATGCATGGCGTATGGTGCGGCTTGCATTTTGGGTTGGCAGCGAGCCGGGTGGTATATGATGATTGAGCTTAAAAAAAGAAAATGAGTATGCAGCAAAAAAAAGCAATAATTATTGGGGCAGGACCAGCGGGATTAACTGCCGCTTATGAATTGACGCAACGAACTTCCATCAAGCCGATTGTGCTTGAAAAATCAGGGGAGCTGGGGGGTCTTTCGCGTACCGTAAATTTTAACGGTAATCGTATTGATATCGGTGGTCATCGATTTTTTTCTAAATCAGATCGCGTCATGGAATGGTGGCGTTCGATATTGCCGATTATTGCGTATAGTGATGACCAAAAAAACGCCGTGAGTAAGATGTACAAAAAGGCATCTGCTGATCTCGACCAAGAAAGCCAGTCCGATAATGTCATGCTGGTGCGCCCGCGTGTTTCGCGTATCTATTTTAGGCGCACCTTCTTTGACTATCCGTTGCAATTTACGCCGCAGACGGTGCGCAAATTAGGTACTATTTCGACCGCAAAAATTGGCGCCAGCTATCTTAAAAGTGTTATCTTTCCGATAAAGAAAGAAAAAAATTTAGAAGATTTTTTTATCAATCGCTTTGGCAGCCAGCTCTATCATACCTTTTTCAAATCCTATACCGAAAAAGTATGGGGAGTACCGTGCACCGAGATTAGCCCGGAGTGGGGTGCGCAACGCATTAAGGGAATTTCGATTGCCAAAACGTTGCAGCATTTTTGCAAGCAGATCTTGCCAAAGACCAAAAGCGATATTCGCCAAAAAGCAGTTGAAACCAGCCTCATAGAGCAGTTTTTATATCCAAAATTTGGCCCGGGGCAGATGTGGCAACAGGTCGCACAAAAAGTTGAGGAGGCTGGTGGGGTTATTATTCAGCAGCAATCGGTCGTCAAGCTTGAGCAGGAAGATGGGCGCATTTCGCGTGTCGTTGCCGAAAATAAGCAGACTGGCCAGCAGACTGCGTATGATACTGATTATGTTTTTTCCTCGATGCCGGTCAAAGAGCTGGTTGATACGTTTGCTTGGTCGGTACCGCATGAGGTTGCTCGCATAGCGCAGGGGCTTATGTATCGCGATTTTATGACGATAGGTATTCTGCTCAAACGTCTCAAGATTAATGAAAAACAAGGAATGATCCCAGATAATTGGATTTATATTCAGGAGCCTGATGTGCTGGTCGGGCGTGTCCAGATATTTAATAACTGGAGCCCGTATATGGTGGCCAATCCAGAGCATATATGGATAGGGCTTGAATATTTTCTCAATGAGACTGATGAGCTGTGGGCGCAGAGCGAATGCGATCTCATACAGCTTGGTATTGATGAAATGGTCAAGCTTGATTTTATCGATCGTGCGGATGTCGTTGATGCCATGGTACTGAAAGTCGAAAAAGCCTATCCGGCCTATTTTGGTACGTATGACCGGTTTAAAGAAATTCAAGAATATACCGATCGATTTGCCAATCTTTTTTTAGTTGGTAGAAATGGGATGCACAAATATAATAATCAGGATCACTCAATGGTCACGGCGATGAAAGTCGTGGATGGGTTGGTTGTGGGATCTGTCGATAAGCAGATGATATGGTCAGTTAATACTGAAAAAGATTATCATGAGTCAAAACAAGCTTCTTAAATCAGTGACTGCTGCTTTGGCCAGCCCTCGTCTATTTTTTATGGTGGGCTGGGGACTTTTAGCACTGATCATTATTTTTATGGGAGTGAGTCAAACCGGTTCAAGTTTTGATCAAGACGAGCTTGAAGCGATTCATACCAGTTGGAAGCTTATTCATGACGGCGTTATTTATCGAGATTTTTTTCAGCATCATCACCCGCTTTTATATTATCTTCTAAAGCCGATTATTCTTTTCTTTGGTGAGAATTTTAGGACGCTTATCATCATTAAAATGATTACCTTTTGCATCTATCTTTTGATTGCCGCGGTGGCATATCTTCTTGGGGTGCATATCGTAGGGAGCCTTGCGGCACTTATTTCTTTGTATCTTTTGATTCCAGCGCCGATATTTACCAAACTGTTGCAGACGCGGCCAGATGGGTTACAGGTACTTTTTAGTATGCTTGCGCTCCTTTTTCTTTTCTATTTTTTTGATGAAAAAAAAGCTGGCAAGAAAAAAATATGGTTGGTGCTCAGTGCGTTATCATTGAGCATTTCATTTTTGGCATTGCAAAAAGCGCTTTTTTTAATGGTGGCGATTGGCGTTTTATTGACCGGCGCCGCCTTCTATGGTCGCATAACCTGGCGTGAGTGGCTTTGGTATCCGGTGATCTGGAGTGTGCCGGTTGCCGCTTATCTAGGGTACCTGTATTTCACCGGTAGTCTGTCGATCTACTACAAGCTCAACTGGCTTTTTAATATCGGTCTACCGACGCGATTCCTGCCCTTTTACACGTTTCTCATTTTAGGCCAAAGCCAGATTCTTCTTTTGTTTTATACTCTTGGGTTATGGGGTTACCTGAAAAGCTTTAATCAGCGCGTAATTGGTGGTCTATCAGTCTGGCTTTTGTTTGCAGCTATCTTTTTAGTGCGCTGCTCATATGCGCAGTATTATGCTCCGGCAATTCCGCTGATGGCGCTTATTGCCGCACATACACTTGCCGTTATGGTTGATTATGATCGCTCTAAGCTTTTAATCATAATAGGTGTGCTTGCATTTCACCCGGTGTGTTCCTGGGGATACGTAGCAGCTAAAACGCTGTTTAAGCCAGTACAAAATGAGCAGCATGAGCGAATAAAATATGTCTTGAATACCGTGCCTCCCGGAGTACCGGTCTATGATGGCGAAAATAATTTTAATATTTTTAGGCCGGATATTGATTATCTCTGGTTTGTTGCCTGCGATGAACGCGTGGTTAAAAACATTACGTCATTTCACCAAGCATTAACGGGGCGGTATT
>JAGVKP010000041.1 GCA_020050475.1 Candidatus Babeliales bacterium | reverse complement strand
CTGCGCACGGCTCAAAATGAAGTAGACGGCAGCACTGTAATCAAGCACCGGCATCTTAACTCGTTTGATTGTAGCGCCAAGCGATTCAACCTGCTTGATCGCTTTCTCAATAGCATTAACTACCTGCTGATCAACTCCATCGGTATGCAGCGCATTCTCAATGATACCGATTTTCAAGCCTGGCTTTATTTTTCCGGTGAGAAACGAACCATAATCCGGCGCTTGCTGCGGCAGCGTAGTAGAATCATACTCATCATGACCAGCAATGACTGAAAGAATATGTGCCGTATCTTTCACGGTACGTGAGGCAATACCAATCTGATCAAACGACGATGCATAGGCAACAAGTCCATAACGAGAAATCAGCCCATAGGTCGGTTTAAAACCAACAATACCACAAAGAGCTGCCGGCTGCCGAACAGACCCGCCTGTTTCAGATCCCAGAGCCCACGGCACCAAACCAGCGGCCACCGCCGCAATTGATCCGCCGCTTGACCCACCAGGAACTCGTGATGCATCCCAGGGGTTTACCGTCTTTTGATACGCTGAAGTTTCAGTTGAGCTGCCCATCGCAAATTCATCGCAGTTAGCTCTCCCGATCAAAAAAGCGCCCTCTTTTTTTAAACGAGCACTCGCGGTTGCATCATAGGGCGCACGATAATTTGCCAATATTTTAGAACCACACGAAGTAATTCGATTTTTTTGGCAAATATTATCTTTAATCAAACCAGGTATGCCAAACAATTTTCCCTGGTGAGCTGCATTGCTGATTATGGAATCAGCATCAAAAATTTCTAAAGCTGCTCCAAGTGCCGGATCGTATTTTTGGAATCGGGCAAGAAAATACCGAAGAAGCTCCTGGGCAGTTAGCTCTTTTTTTGATAATAAGTTTTTAAGCTGATCAATCGAGGCAAAAGCGAGATTATTCATGATGCACGAAGCCTTTATTTAGATTCAATAATTTTAGGCACCACAAAAAAATGTTCTTCATGCTCGGGTGCCAATGCCAAGAGTGGTTCAGGATCAGTTTTGATAATACTATCTTGGCGAAAAACATTTACTTGTTGATCTTCATCAGCAAGCTCCCCCTGTGCAATTTCTTTTACACGAGCAGCATACTGCAATATTGATTCTATCTGATGAGCTAATGAACTCAGCTCATCATCGTTCAACTGTAGTTGTGATATCTGTGCTAATTTTTTGAGCTCTTCGTGCGAAATACGATCCATAATCTCTCAGCAAATAGTTAAAGCAAATAAACAGTTTTTTAGTATAGCAGTATTCACTCTTTTGAGTACCTCAGATTGATTCTTGTTTCCACGCCTGTCCTTTAAATCGCCAAATATAGATAATGCTCATTACCGCATTACCGAGATAAAACGAACCGTAGATAAGAAAGAATTTGATCATCGGATTGCCAAAGGGCATTACGGCAAATACATAGGAGATCGGCATAAAATAGAGCAAAAAGGTGCCCATTCGTGCCCACATCACTACTTTGACATTAGCCGCCCCACGGAGTGCGCCAGATAAAATGAGCTGCAACACGTCAAATAAAACGAGCATACTCATGAGTGGAAAAATGGCAGCTGCAAAGGCCGTAAATTTTTTCTTCGGATCAAAAAGCTCAATGAAAAATTCCGGTTTATATGAAAAAACAATCAAAATTGCAAAAACAAAAATGGTCGATAAAAATACGATTCGTTTAATCGTATTTTTGATGCCATCCCAATTTTTGACTGCATATTCATTACTTACTAAATAGGTTACTACATTAGCAAAAGCAGCAGCCGGCTGAATCGCAAGCCGTTCAAGATCTTTAATGACGGCATAACTTGCAATCGCATACTTACCCATCGGAT
The DNA here is from genome assembly GCA_020050475.1 of Candidatus Babeliales bacterium. GTDB lineage: Bacteria > Babelota > Babeliae > Babelales > JACPOV01 > JACPOV01. The sequence continues at coordinate 3,116 of JAGVKP010000041.1, read as the reverse complement.
TGATAAGATAGCCAAGCCAAATATAGGCAGCAGCAAATAACGTTTTATCAAGAACGACCGGCCAACTCAGCTTTAGAATATCCATCATGGTATCAAGCCGCGAAACATCACGCAAAAGCTCAATCCCATATTTACGATTGTCAGTATTCAATACAATATAGGCCAGCGCACACGCAAGCATTACCCCATACTGGATCACCGATGCCATTGCTGATCCTTGCAATCCCATTGCCGGAAATCCCCAGACCCCATTAATAAGAACGTAATCAAAAAAAAGAAAGACCGCTGCACCAAGAATAAATATCTGCATCGGAATACGCGGCTTTTTAATGCCGCGCAAAAAACCAATAAATGCAAAATAAACAAACATGAAAAAAATACCGATTGCCTTGAGGCGTAAAAACGGAATGCCCAGCGCAATCATTTTTTCAGGAACACCATACAGCCAATATATCCAATAGGCACCGCCATAGAGCATACTCGCGATCGAACCACCAACGACAACCGTCACCCAAAAAGCGCTCGAAACCGATCTTCCCACCGCCTTATAATCACCAAGACCATTATAATGACCAGCAATAATTACCGTACCAACTGAAAACCCTTCAGCCGCTTTTACTAAAAAATGAATAAGCGTATTGGTGACACCGACCGTGGCGTATAAAGAGGTCGATTTGAGACCGGCAATCCATCGCGCATCGATAAGCGGAATGAGCGCATACAGCACCAACGATGAGATAAATTCGGGTAAAAAATACCGCAAAATACCGGCATAGCTTTCACCTTCAGCATGCGTATGGCTGATACCGCGAAAATAGGACCCTATCGTTCTTTTTCCCGTTGATTTGGCTTTCGGCTCGTGGGCCGCTGCAGCAAGGGGATCTTGCTTAGTCTGTTTAGTGGTTGATTGAAGTGACATTACGCTGCCCTTTTTTCATTTCTGCGCTTTTTTTGAAAAAAACTAGTCGACGAATTCTATGGTCGATCTTATATGATACTTCTTTATCAATCAAATCAGCCTCAGCATCGGATGGTTTCCATTGACTTGATGCCCAATAAACCAACGTTGACTGATAATAGGGGGAACTGGGTTTGAAAACTCGAATCAGTTCATCAGGACCAAGCGCCGCACGCGAAACAAAAAGGTCGATAGTCCAATCGGTTTTTCGTAAAAAAGTACGCCAATCAAGCTCACAAACGGTTACGTTTGCCAGCGCTAATTGCTCAGTAACAAGTCGTAAAAAATGCTGTTTTTTTTGATTTACTTCAATCAAAGTGACTTTAAGATGGGGAAACATAATTTTAAGGGGAAGTCCGGGAAATCCAGCGCCGGTTCCGATATCGGCAACGTGTGAAAAACTGTCCATATCGGCAGCATGTGCCAAAGCGAGCGAATCTTGAAAGTGGAGTTTAAGTATCTCCTCAACCGTTTCAAGCGCCGTCAGATTAACCTTTTCTTGCCATTCAAGGAGTAACCATACGTACTTTTGAATCTGTTCTGCCTGGCGAGCATCAAGCTTATTTTTCATCACCAGCGCGGCAAATATCTCCTGCTGGGCAGCATTAAATTGTCGCTCAACGGTCATTGATGGTTCCTCGATTATAGCTTTGCGCCAACCAATTTTGCTACCATAAAAGTATCAAAGGGGGATAGCGAGTGAACATTAATCATTTCTTGCTTAGAATAGCAGTTTTTTCAACTTTTTTGAGCCTCCACCTCCCCTTAGCCTTACAGGCCACGGTAGTTTCCCTCTCTCTCCAGCCGTATCCATTTGCCAAAGAGCCAACTTCCGAGCAGCTTTCAGGCATTTTAAGGCAGCCAGGCAAACTGGGAGCCAGGGTCCTTCTTTCTGCGCAAGCCATAGAGCGCACCCAGGGAATCGTGGGTACGTATAATGGCTTTGTCAGTTTTTCTGATCAAAATGGACAGATAACCTTTCCGCGAATGCAAACCAAAGATACGGTCTCTATCCTCATCACGGAGCGAATAACCCCCGTCATCATGTTTGGTAACACGATCCATCATTGGCAACGTGACCCAGCAGCACCTGCCGATCTTTATACCCTTTCGCGCATCACCAATACGCAAACGAAGAAACTTGAATGGCTGATTGAAAAGATGCAATTACCAGCAAACGATCGCATCGAACTTGATACCCTTGTACTTCTTGGCAAACCATCGGCATTTTACCTGCCAGTTGGCACTATCCCGACTGAGGCAAATCCAAATCTGCTCCTTCCGCCGGTCTACGTGAAAAAAAACATCAATAGCACCATTCCCGCTTTATGGCTGATCAAAGTTCGTCAATTTTTCAAGCCAGTCGCTAAAGAATTTAAAAAAGTAACTGATACCTATTATTCTGAACAACCGTTGCAATAGGATAAAAAGACCTAACCGTTTTTTAAGCGGACGGACTCTTTTTTTGGTGATAGTAAATCATGGTATACTACCCTCAACCGTTGCGTAACCGCCGGAAGAAAGGATTGTATGAAATTACAGATCGCGTTTGACATGACCGATTTAGATAAGGCGATATCGATCGCAGCCGCCGTCGCCTCATATGCTTCAATCATTGAAATAGGATCTCTTCTTCTTTTAAAGCACGGTGTCCAATCAATTACCGCTTTTCGGCAAGCGTTTCCTGAAAAGACGCTCTTAGCTGACGCAAAAATAGTTGATCGGGGCAAGCATGTAGTCAATATGCTCGTGCAAGCAGGAGCGGATTGGGTTACGGTTATGGCCGGCACCAGCAAAGATGTCATACACTCAGTCTCATCGACCGCCCATGAGCTCAATAAATCAGTCATGCTTGATCTGATTGATGCCTGCTCGCTTGGCCAATCAGCTCTGGAAGCCAAAAGCCTCGGCATCAACGCACTCCTTTTTCACCAGCCGTATGAGCATAAAGAAGAACCGTTGGCAATCGCCGACAAATGGGAGATGGTACGCGGCAACACAAAACTTCCCATTTTTATTTCAGGCAAAATCACTAAAGAATCAATCGAAAAAATCAAGCAGCTCAATCCCGACGGCTTAGTGCTTGGTCGGATCATTACCGATGCACAAGATCCGGTTAAAGAAGCACAGTTTTTCTACGATGCATTCAACGAGTAAT